>DAINNQ010000006.1:0-22514 GCA_036735825.1 Alteromonadaceae bacterium
TATTTGTATATTGATGTAACTGTTTATTTTGTCCATTTCATTATCCATTTTAAAACCGAGGTGTTAGTGAGAGATAATTCTTATAATCAATTCTTGCCTTGTTTGATTGAGCAACAAGATAAAAGTTGGTGTCAATTAAGCGAGCAATATCCAGAGCTCGTTGAACCCTTTGTAAATAGTATTACACCAGATTGTTTAGCTGACTTAAAACACATTATCACTTTAAGTGATTTTGTTTTAAGGAGCTCTTTGCAAGAACCAACTCGCGTTTTAAGTATGTTTGAAGATGGCAGCATTTATCAACTTGAAACGCCTGATTATCAACACATTGTCACTACGCAATTAGCAGAGTGTAAAACAGAAGATGATTTACATCGCGAACTACGTTTAATTCGCCTTATGCAAATGAGTAAAATAGCATTTGCAGATTTAGTGCTTGATATTCCTTTAGACGAGTCTTTAAAACGTTTATCAGAATTAGCTGATGCGTTAATAATTGGCGCATTAGCTTGGCTCACCGAGTTTTGTCATCAAAAATGGGGAGTGCCAACCAATAAACTAGGCAAAACTCAGCCGCTGCTTGTTTACGGCATGGGAAAATTAGGCGGGAAAGAGCTTAATTTTTCTTCCGATATTGATTTGATTTTTGTTTATCCTGAATCAGGTGAAACCCAAGGTTTGCGCCGCAGTATTGATAATCAATTGTTCTTTACTCGCTTAGGGCAAAAATTGATCGCAGCGTTACACCAGAAAACGCATGATGGTTTTGTATATCGAGTGGATATGCGTTTACGTCCGTTTGGTGAAAGTGGCCCCTTAGTGCTGACCTTTAATGCCATGGAAGATTATTATCAAGAACAAGGTCGTGACTGGGAACGCTATGCCATGCTAAAAGCGCGCTTGATTGGTGAAGGCGAGTACCACGGCAAATTATCCAACTTATTGCGTCCTTTTGTTTATCGTCGATACATTGATTTTAGTGTGATTGAAAGTTTGCGCCGAATGAAAATGATGATCAGTCAAGAAGTTCGTCGTAAGCAACTGACAAATAATATTAAATTAGGTGTCGGTGGTATTAGAGAGGTTGAATTTATCGTTCAGGTATTTCAATTGATCCGAGGTGGGCGCATTAAACCCTTACAGCAGCGCAACTTATTACATGTTTTACCTTTATTGGTTGAACACCAAGAAATATCAGAACACAGTCGTCAGGTGTTGGAAAAAGCGTATCGATTTTTACGCCGAGTAGAAAACATTATTCAAGCGATTGGCGATCAACAAACACAAACTTTGCCAGAATCGGCTATCGACCAAGCGAGAATTTTGCATGTGCTTGGCAATGATGTATTTCCTTCATGGCAGAATTTTCTCCAATATCTTCAAAAACTCACTCATGCCGTACATCAAGAATTTATCGTATTAATTGGTGAAGAAACACCAAACCATCAAATTGAAAACCAGCATTGGGTGGTGTTATGGGACAGTGATTGGACAAAAGAAGAAGTTTGCGAGTGGGTAGTTGAACATCAAGCAAACTGGAACAGCGAGATCATTTGGCGTTTACTTTCAGATTTTAAAGTGGAGTTATCAAAGCGCTCTATAGGGAGTAGAGGCAGACAAGTTCTCGATAAATTATTGCCGTTGTTATTAAGTCATATTGCGAATATTGATAGTAACGAATTAACGTTAGAACGAAGTATTTGGGTATTAAATAAAATTGTGACTCGCACTGCCTATCTAGAATTGCTTTATGAAAATGAAGGGGCATTAAAACATTTAGTCACGTTATGCCAAGAAAGTAGTTGGGTAGCAGAGCATATTGCTAAATACCCCATTTTGCTCGATGAATTGATCGATCCGAAACTATTGAATAACCCTCCTGCGTTAACAAGCTACCAAGACGAGCTAAGACAAGCATTGTTGCGAATTCCTGAGGATGATTTAGAAACGCAAATGGATGTATTGCGTCAGTTTAAGCAAGCCCAGCAATTAAGAATAGCAACTGCTGATATTGTTAATGTTTTGCCAGTAACCAAAGTCAGCGATCATTTAACGGCACTTGCACAAGCCATTGTGACTGAAGTGGTTAATATGGCTTGGCAACAAATGAGTGAACGATTTGGTGTGCCGAGCTTATTGGCTGAAACTGATAATAAGGCTTTTGCTGTTATTGGTTATGGCAAAACAGGCGGTTTTGAGCTGGGATATAGCTCAGACTTGGATTTAGTTTTTCTGCATAATTGCCCAATGAACGACATCACTAATGGTGAGAAGCAAGTGCCAGCCAGTCAATTTTATGCCAAACTTGCTCAGCGTATTATGCATATTTTTAATACTCGCATGAGTAGTGGCATTTTGTACGAACTAGATATGCGTTTACGGCCTTCTGGTAACTCAGGCGTATTGGTCGTTAATATTGACACCTTTGCACAATATCAACGAGAAGAAGCATGGACTTGGGAACATCAAGCACTTGTTCGAGCGCGTGCGATTTATGGGCAAAAAGATATTGTTGAACAGTTTAATCGTATTCGCCAAGAAATTTTATCTCTTCAGCGAGAAGAAGCCGTATTGCGAAAAGAAGTTGTCGATATGCGTCTTAAAATGCGTGAACATATCGACAAATCAACAACAGAATTATGCGACATAAAACAAACTAAAGGTGGCTTAGTCGACATAGAATTTTTAGCGCAATTCTTAGCGTTAAATTTTAGTGCTGCAAATCAGAGTGTCAGCCAATATTCCGATAATATTCGTTTATTTAATGCCTTAGCAAAAGCAGGGATCATCACGCTTGAGCAAAAAAGTACGTTGATAAGTCATTACTGTAAATTACGGGATTTTGGCCATCGTGCGAGTTTGCAAAATTTGCCAGCCAATATGTCTAGGCAACAATTTGAAGCATTTGGCAATGAGGTGAGCAACATAGTTGATCAGTTTTTACATACAAACTGACGTTAAGAAAGTATTAAAAATCTTCAGAAAATTAATACTTTCATATTTTTTTGAGAGTGATGATATTAACGAGCGCGTTTCTTTTGTGGTAACAAAGTACATTCTTCATCTAAATAAGACGACTCTTTTTCAATGAGTACTAAGGTGCGTTGTTGATAACAAAAATACGTTGATAGACCATCAACAAAATGTCCGTTGATTGCTTGCCCTACGCGATAAGCGGTATCAACAATATCTTTGTTAATTCTAAAAGGGTCTTTGACGATAAAGTCTCTATCAAGCCACCAAATCACTTCCAGTCCGTCTTGTTTTGCGTATTCTAATAATTTTTGATGTAAGGTTTCGCCTTTTCTAAAAGGGCGATTTTCTGTGCTACCACTCCAATTTTTACGTAAAGGGCGAGTGACTAATCGTCTCGCTTCTAAAATTTCAACTAAATCACCTTTAGGCTCAGGTAAATAAACAATGTTGTTTCTCACTCTTGGGCCGTCATCAGCATCGGTGCCGTGTAAATTAGCGTAAAAGCGAGATAAACCTTCAGCTGCAGCATTACTTTGTTTGATATTTACTTTTGGTTCGGCAGATGGGGTCGCGACATTACCCGCTTCAACAGGAACAGCAACCACCTCATCTTCGACGGTCGATGAAAACAGCTCTTCTTCGTTGGCAATTAAGTAATAAGCTAAGGCAACTAAAACGACCAAAAAGACAATGTTTTTAATCCAAAATATCATAAATTAAACTTCTGATTTAGTTAAAGATATACATGTATTATATACCATACTGAAATCTTTTTATTTATACAATGAAGGTGCATCTTCTTCGGGGCGAGTTTTAAAGCGACGATGAAGCCACATATATTGCTCAGGTTTATATAATATTGCTTGTTCTAATTCTTGATTGATTCTGATCACATCTGCTTGGTCATCACCGGTTGGAAAATTTTCTAACTGCGGTTTAATTTCAAGCGTGTAACCACTGCCATCATCATTTCTTGTCGGAATTAGCATGTGAGACTGGGTATTTTTATTGCGAGCGAAAATTAAAGTGCCCGTTGTTGTTGCTGCATCAGGAACAGCGAAAAATGGCACGAATAAACTTCGGTTTCTGCCGTAATCTTGATCAGGTAAATATACGCAGGTTTCACCATCATTTAGCGCTTTTAATAAGCCTTTGACATCTTTTTTGCCTAACATGTATTTATTCGAGCGACCGCGACCTCGGTATTGAAAATATTCCATCAACTGATTGTTATGAGGGCGATAAAAAACCACCATAGGGTGACCTGTGCCAATACCACGGCAATTTATTTCAGCACTTAAGTAATGCATTGTTAATAATAAAACACCTTTACCTTCTTTATGAGCTTGTTCGAGGTGTTCTAAGCCTTTAACAGTACATTTTCGTTTAACACGCCACTCAGGCCACCACCAACCCATGCCTGTTTCTAATAAAGCGATGCCCGTATTTTCAAAATTCCTTTTCAGAATGCGTGCCCGTTCTGCATCTGACATGTCAGGGAAGCACAACTGTAAATTACGATCGGCAACTTTTTTACGACTTGAGCCAATTTTAAATAATAAACGACCAATAATTCGCCCTAAGAACAGTTGGAATTTATAAGGTAACCAAGAAATGGAATACAAAATAAAGACACCAAGCCAAGTGAGCCAATATTTAGGTAATAAAAAAGATAATTTAAAATTAGGTTGTAAAACTTTGTTTTTACTCACGGGATGATTTCAACTCATTGAATTTCATGTGATACACTATCAACATTATATCTGTTAAGAGACATAGGATGAAAGTAGATATTCCCGCTTTTAATCAAGCAAGTGTTTTAGTGGTTGGCGATATTATGCTTGATCGCTACTGGTATGGGCCTACACAGCGCATTTCTCCTGAGGCTCCTGTTCCTGTAGTAAAAATAAATCAAAATGAAGAACGCCCAGGTGGCGCTGCAAACGTGGCGCTTAATATTGCCTCAATTGGTGGAAAAGTCACATTAGCTGGCATAACGGGAGATGACGAAGCGGCAACTACGTTAGAAACTCGCTTACAAGCGATGAAGGTGAAATGTTGTTTTGATAAACAAAGCGAAATTCCCACTATTACCAAATTACGAGTCATGAGTCGAAATCAACAACTTATTCGTCTTGATTTTGAAGAATCCTTACGTGATGTCGATAAAAACGCATTAGCCGAGAATATTGAAGCGATAGTGGCAGAACACGATGTTTTACTATTGTCTGATTATGACAAAGGGACATTGTCTTCGGTGCAAACGCTGATCCAAATAGCGAAAAAAAATAATATACCTGTATTAGTTGATCCGAAAGGTAGTGACTTTTCTAAATATAAAGGCGCGAATATCATTACGCCGAATATGTCTGAGTTTGAAGCTATTGTTGGCGAGTGTCGTAATGAAGCTGAAATAGTGGCTAAAGGTCAACAATTATTAACTGAATTGGATTTAGATGCCATGCTAGTGACTCGTAGTGAGCATGGCATGACATTATTAAGACGTGATCATGACGAGTTTCATTTGCCTACTCAAGCTAAAGAAGTGTTTGATGTCACTGGTGCTGGAGACACAGTTATTGCGACATTGGCTTTAGCTGTTGCTGCAAAAGCGGATTATCCGCAAGCAAGTGCATTAGCCAATATTGCTGCTGGTATTGTTGTCGGTAAATTGGGCACGTCAACCATCAGTGAAGCGGAACTTGCAAACGCCATTCATACGGGGCAAGAAAGTGGTTTTGGTGTGGTGACTGAAGATCAATTAAAAATAGCGGTGAATTTAGCGAAAGCTCGTGGTGAGAAAATTGTCATGACTAACGGCTGTTTCGATATTTTACATGCAGGACATGTTTCTTATTTATCTAATGCTGCTGAGTTAGGTACACGATTAATTGTCGCGGTAAATGCTGATGCTTCTGTTACTCGATTAAAAGGGCCGGGCAGACCTGTAAACCCAGTAGATCGCCGCATGGCAGTATTATCAGCATTAGGCGCTGTTGATTGGGTGGTAAGTTTTAGTGAAGATACACCGCAGCGATTAATTGCCAATATATTACCTGATACATTAGTCAAAGGTGGCGATTATAAAATTGAAGATATTGCTGGCGGACAAGAAGTCATCGCTAATGGTGGGGAAGTAAAAGTGTTAAATTTCGAGGAAGGTATTTCTACCACAGCCATTATTAATACTATTCGCTTAGAAGATTAACGCTTGTTGTTAAAATCATAATTCACATTGATGATTTCCACCACTTTGATGTTTTTAATCACATTGAAGTGATTTTAGGTTTTTCAATCGCATAAAAAAGGTGTCGTTAGACACCTTTTTACGTTTGCTTTAAATTTTTGACTGGCAAGCAGATTATTGCTTTATTTCATTAATGTGAAACAGCTTTCAAACCTTGGTTAATATCACTGATATCTTTTTCTGATATGGTACCGCCAGCACGTTTAAGTGCCAAAATTGATTGAATGTAACTATAACGTGTTGATGATAAATTACGTTTAGCATTGTAAAGATTACGTGTGCTATCTAACACATCAACAATGGTACGCGTACCTACTTCAAAGCCTGCTTCTGTTGCTTTTAATGCACTTTCAGCAGAAATTACCGACTGTTGTAAGGCCTTAATACCAGACACTGCTGCAATAACCGTGTTGTAAGAATTACGAGCATTACGTACAACATTACGGTGTGTTTGTGCTAAATCTTGGCTAGCGGCAACATAGTTACTTTGTGCTTGTCTAACCGCACTTGACGTAGCACCACCAGAATAAATTGGCACAGTTAAGGTAATACCTATTGATTGACTGTTACTTTCTCTACTCATTGTCGGGTTATTAATGACGTTATCGCTATCTGTTGTTGAGTAACGACCAGATAAATCTAAGGTTGGATAATGACCCGCTGTGGCAATATTGATGTTTTCTTTAGAAATATCAACACTGATTTTTTGCGCGATCAAATCTAAATTTTTCGCTTCAGCGGTTTGTTGCCATTCATTCGCACTATCAGGAATAGGGCGAGATGCACTAAAACGTTCTGTGTTTAAAATGCTTAAATTTTTCGGGTAAACATTGGTGATCACACGCAATGCTTCTTCAGAATTATACACGCGGTTTTCTGCGCGAATCACTTCAGTAACCGCATTGTCGTACTGTGCTTGAGCTTCATGAACAGCAGTAACGGCAGTTAAACCCACGGTATAACGCTGTTTGGTTTGTTCTAATTGACGTTCAATGGATGCTTTTTCTGCTTCAGCAAATTCTAAATCATCTTTTGCACTTAACACGTTGAAGTACGCCTCAGTAACACGAACGATAAGTTCTTGTTTGCTTGCTTGATAGTTAATGTCGCTGCGATGAGCCGCTTTTTTGGCATTATCTAATCGTAACCATGTATCGTGATGATAAAGCTGCATATTTAAATTTGCGCCAAATTCAGCGTCTTCAAATTGATAGTCACCACCTAAGTTGTCGTCATAATCCTTCTCATATTCGGTATATGAACCGTATGCACTAATTTGTGGTAATAAAGTTGCGCGTGCTTGTTCAATGCCTTCTTTTGATGCGTCAAATTGAGCTTGAGCTTTTAACACTAAAGGATCGTTTGCTTTAGCTTGTTCATACACAGACAGTAAATCTTCAGCTAATGAAAATGTACTGCTTGTTGCACAAGCAATGCCTATAATTAAAGAGGTAATAGTTTTTTTCATGTGTAAGCAATTCCTTGAGTTTGCTATTTTCTCTGTTTCATTTGAATTTTATTTATTATTATTATGTTTCCATCCTACATGGATGCTCGATTATGCTAAATAAAATAAGTGTTTACCATAGCATTCTAGTGTAACAAAATGTGTAAATCTATTGCTAAAGACAAATTTGTTTACCGTTCATTAACTTTTGAAAATATCATGACAAAAAACCTCGCAAAGCAAAAAATTTTACAGTTTGATTCAACTGACCTTAAGGTTCATGAAAAGATCACAAAATATCATGGCTTTTTTAAACTTGATGAATATCATGTTAGTCATCAATGTTTTGATGGCAGTCATAGTGAGATCATGTCGCGTGAAATATTCGAACGTGGTGATGCTGTTGTTTTGATCCCTTATGATCCTGTGCTGGATCAAGTTGTGCTTATTGAGCAATTTCGACCCGGTGCGATTAGAGCGGGTGATACGCCTTGGATGCTAGAGTTTGTTGCTGGCATGTTTGAAGAAAATGAATCGCCTATTGATGTCGCCATCAGAGAAGCGAAAGAAGAAGCTAATTTAGATATTACTGAACAACAAGTAAGTAAAGTGATGAAATATTTATCTAGCCCAGGCGGCATGAGTGAAGCAATTCATTTGTATCTTGCAAAAATTGATAGTCGCCATGCTGGGGGTGTTTTTGGTTTAGCAGAGGAAGGGGAAGATATTTTAGTGCATGTGATCAAGCGCACAGAAGCGATGCAGCTACTTCAAGCTGGAAAAATTGCTAATGCTTCAACCGTAATTGGGTTACAATGGTTAGCATTAAATTATCAATATATTTAATGAACGTTAAGTTCAAGCAAGAAAGTTGAAAGGATCAAAAGCTCACTATTTATCATGCTTTAGTGACAGTGCTCCTCATATTTCATTCGTAATCAGTAAGAGTTTATTTTGACAAACAAAACCGCTCGATACCGACCCAATTTATCTCGTTTAATGAACCTCTGTGAGGTGAATTATATGATGCTCTTGCGTCTGTTATCAGATAAAGAGAGGGTGGGCGAAAAACAGCATTTTTTTATTTCTGATTTTCTGTCGTATAGCATTCTTGTTGATGAAGTAACTCGCTATACCTCTTTAATCACTATGACTCAAGATGCCCATGTTGGCGGGAAAAAATTATCGGCCTTTCTACGACCTAAAATGGTAATTCGTTTGTATCATGATGCCCGACTAGCCGAAGTGATCAGTAATCAAGATGTACAGCAAGTGAAACCCCGCTATGAATATCCGAATCAAAAAATGCATTTACCTGATGAAAAGCAGCAAATAAATATTTTCTTAAAAGAGTGGTTACAATTAAGTTTGCAACTTGGGCAAACGAAATTAGAGCGATTAGCGTAAATGCAAAAAAGCGTGAGTTTTGCTCAAATATCAGATTGTCATTTGTATGCTGATAAAAGTGCTATGCATCATGGCGCTAATGTATTTAGTCATTTATGTTCAGTATTAACAGCAATAAAAACAAATCACGATCTAGAGTTTATTATTTTTACGGGCGACTTAACTCAAGATCATAGTGAAGCCTCGTATCAATTGTTTGTTGAAGCGGTGAAGTTAACTGAAATCTCGCTGCCGATTTATTATTTAGCAGGAAATCATGATGAACCTGCGATCTTAGATAAATATCTACAGTCTCCTATTTTTTGTTCTGATAAAACGATTGAACGGGATCATTGGCAAATCCAATTAATAAAGAGCAAAAGCGATACGCCAAGCGGATTAGTTACTAATGATGAGTGTGAGCGTTTGCTAACGTGTATCAATAAAGATAAATTTCAATTAGTCATGATGCATCATCATCCTGTGAATGTTGGTTATTTTATTGATCGACACGGTTTGAAAAATCAGCAACGTTTTTATGAATTAATTGATAATGTTCCGTCGCTAAAAGCCATTGCCTGTGGTCATGTTCATAATGCGATGGAGTTAAAAATGACAGGTTACAAAGGTGTTGTCCCTGTGTTTACTTGCCCAGCAACATCTATTCAATTTGATAAAACACTCGATACCGTTTCTAATGCTGGCTTACCTGCAGGTTATCGTGTTTTTCATCTCAATCATCAAGGCGAGTTAACCAGTAAAGCGGTTTTTTTATCGAATCAATAATGAAAAGTATTTTATATATTCATGGTTTTAACTCGTCACCTTTGTCAGTAAAAGCTGAAGTAACGAAACAATATTTAGCTGAGCATCATGCGGATGTTAACTTTATCTGTCCGCAAATAAAGTCTTCTCCTTTGGCTGCCATTTCACAATTAAAAAGTATTTTACAACAAGCTCCTCAAACGCAGTGGTATATCATGGGGTCTTCTCTAGGAGGATACTTTTCAACATATCTTGCCGAGCAATTTGGCTTAAAAGCCGTGTTGATAAATCCCGCGGTTAAGCCCTTTGAACTTTTAAAAGACTATTTAGGTGAGCAACAAAACCCTTATACCAACGAACAATATCAGGTAACAGAACAACACATTGAAGACCTGCGAGCACTTTATAGTGAAAAAATATCAAAAAAACAGTATATGGTGATGGTACAAACAGGTGATGAAGTGTTAGATTACCAACAGGCAGTTGCTCGATATCATGAATGTCATTTGATTGTACAACAAGGTGGCGATCATAGTTTTGTTGATTATGAAAACATGCTACCTGAGATCATGACATTTTTTGGCATCTAAAGCGTTTTACATACGTAATTTCAAACCATAATAACTATTAGAATTGAGTTATGAGCGAACAATATAATTCCGAATCCATAGAAGTACTTAGCGGGCTAGATCCAGTCCGTCACCGTCCTGGTATGTACACAGATACCACACGTCCAAACCATTTAGGGCAGGAAGTCATTGATAACTCAGTGGATGAAGCCTTAGCGGGTCATGCTCAAAATATTTCAGTTATTTTAGATAAAGACCAATCGCTAGAAGTAATTGATGATGGTCGCGGCATGCCCATTGATATTCATAAAGAAGAAGGTGTATCAGGTGTAGAGCTTATTTTTTGTAAGCTGCACGCAGGGGGTAAGTTTTCGAATAAAAACTATCAATTTTCAGGTGGTTTACACGGTGTTGGTATTTCTGTTGTTAACGCATTATCAAAACGTGTTGATGTTGCCGTGCGACGCGACAGTAAAGTGTATGAAATGGCTTTTGAGCATGGCGAAAAAGTTGAAGAATTACATGAAACTGGCACTGTAGGGCGAAGAAATACGGGTACACGAGTCAAATTTTGGCCCGATGAACGTTATTTTGATTCGGCAAAATTTTCGGTTCGCCGTTTGGTGCATTTATTAAAAGCCAAAGCGGTTCTTTGTCCAGGCTTAACGATTAAATTTCATGATAAAAATGAAGATAAAAAATATCATTGGTGTTATGAAGATGGTTTATCGGATTATTTAAAAGAATCCGTTAAAAGTTATGTCAGTTTACCCGAAGAGCCTTTTATCGGTTCTTTCACCTCGCAAAATGAAGCGGTTGACTGGGCGGTAACTTGGTTACCTGAAGGTGGCGAATCAATTGGTGAAAGCTACGTCAACTTAATTCCTACGGTACAAGGTGGTACTCACGTTAACGGTTTGCGCCAAGGTTTATTAGAGTCGATGCGTGAGTTTTGTGAATTTAGAAACTTAGTGCCTCGTGGCGTAAAATTAACGCCTGACGATATTTGGGATAAATGTTCGTATATTCTTTCCGTGAAAATGGAAGACCCACAATTTGCTGGGCAAACGAAAGAAAGGTTATCGTCTCGTCAGTGTGCTGCTTTTGTCACTGGTGTTGTGAAAGATGCGTTTAGTTTATGGTTAAATGAGCATACGGAAATAGCGGAGTCATTGGCAGAGTTTTGTATTTCAAATGCCCAACGTCGTCTGCGCGCTAGCAAAAAAATTATCCGTAAAAAGATCACTCAAGGTCCAGCCTTACCCGGTAAATTGACCGACTGTGGTAGCCAAGACATTACCCGCACTGAATTATTTTTAGTGGAAGGGGACTCTGCTGGCGGTAGTGCCAAACAAGCTAGAGATCGTGAAAACCAAGCTATTATGCCGCTCAGAGGTAAAATTTTAAATACTTGGGAAGTTGAATCAGGACAAATCCTTGCCTCGCAAGAAGTGCATGATATTTCAGTTGCTTTAGGTATCGATCCTGATAGTGACGATTTATCAACGCTGCGTTATGGCAAAGTCTGTATTCTTGCCGATGCTGACTCGGATGGACTACATATTGCGACGTTATTATGTGCTTTATTCACACAACATTTTTTACCTTTAGTGCAAGCGGGTCATGTTTATGTTGCTATGCCACCTTTATACCGTATCGATGTAGGTAAAGAAGTGTTCTACGCGCTCGATGAAGCAGAAAAAGATGGCATTTTAGATCGTATTGAAGCTGAGAAAAAACGCGGTAAAGTTAATGTTCAGCGCTTTAAAGGTTTGGGTGAAATGAACCCCTTACAATTGCGTGAAACCACGATGGATCCTAACACCCGCCGATTAGTCCAATTGACAGTTGATGAGCACGCTGAAACCATGGAAATGATGGACATGCTATTGTCGAAAAAACGTAGTGGCGATCGTAAAGAATGGCTACAAGCGAAAGGCGATATGGTTGAAGTGATTTAATCGTCTGATTATCACCCTAAGAAAATAAAGCTTAATTTTCATGCCAGCTATCGAAATTTGTTTAAGTAGTGATGATCTATCATTACTTAAACAAAATCTTAATATCATTGAACAGTCAGCTGCGCAGCGCATTGAACTCTGTAGCGCCATGCATCATTCGGGCTTAACACCTTCAGTTGCTGCAATTAAAATCAGTCGAGAATATTTTTCATCCCCGAATGGATTGTTAGTGATGATCCGTCCGCGCTCTGGCGATTTTTGTTACGATAATCAAGACATAGCTTTAATGCAAGAACAAATATCACAAGCGGCTGAACACGGTGTAGATGGTGTGGTTTTAGCTGCTCTTAATGAAGAAAATCAAATCAATCATCAGGCGATGCAACGTTTACTTACTCATGCAAAATCTTATCAACTGCAAACTACTTTTCATCGAGCATTTGATGCGTTAGAAAACCCGCTGATGAACATAGCTACACTGGTTGATTTAGGCGTTGATAGAATTTTAACCAGTGGAGTAAAGTGGGGTGAAAAAGGCGGCGCATTAGAGGGCATCGAACAATTAAAAGCTATTGTAAAAACGGCAAATAATCAAATAGAAATCGTGGTTGGCGGTGGCGTTTCACCGAGTAACATCCATCAACTTAATCAACAATTATGTCACTACAAGACTCACTATTCATTTCATGCCTATAGCTCAGTGTTAAAAAACAATCGGGTGCAACCAGAGCGTATTTCTGCTTTGGTAATCTAAATGGTTGGTGAATAAATGCTTGAGAAATAAATGTTTTCGAAAAATAAGCGCTTGTCAATTAAAGTAATTTATCATCAACTAATATTCTATCTTTTCCCGTAAACTCAGGTGTTTGAATGGATAACACTTTAAGTGGGACCGCAGACGTTACTTTAACGGCGTGAACAACACTCTCGTCTATGCGAATAAAATCGCCTGCTTTAATTGCTTGTTTAGTTTCACCCAACCAAAATATTGCTTCGCCCTCAAGAACATACACCAATTCTGTGTGTTCTTTATGATAGTGCGCTTTTACTTCCTTGCGGATAAAAATAATAAATTCTGACGCTGTTTTACTACTACTTAATCGCTCAACATGAATGTTTTCTAAATTTTTTGGCGCTTGATAATGGCTTAAATCAACCGTAGAAAGCGCGTTTGAGCTTTGGGTGAAAAGTAAACTCAAGACGAAAGTAGTTATCCAAATAGCCATTTTATTCATACGTATATATCTGCTAAGTCAATGTTTGCGTTCTGTTATATCAGAAATGTCAGTGCATGTTGATTATTTTATTTTTGTGTCATGCCAATGAAATATTTGTCTAGTAAATTAGTATCACATCATATATGATTTTTCGTATGTGTTTTTGTTGATAACGAAAGATAAAGGAAAGGTGAATTTTGCTAGTTTCGACCGAGCATTTTTTTAAAATTTTAGCGGATAAAACTCGCCTACATATTTTAATGTTACTGCAAGATAAACATGAGCTGTGCGTTTGTGAACTTACTTATGCGCTAGACTTGATCCAGCCTAAAATTTCCCGTCATATTGCGCTACTTAAAGAGTTTGGTCTCATAGAAGGGCGAAAAGAGGGCAAATGGGTTTACTATCAAATTGCTCAATCATCTCCACAGTGGCAATTAAAAATCCTTAAAGATGTCAATAAAAGCGGTGCACAAGAATGGCGTGGCGCTATAGCGCGTTTGCATAAATTAAGTGAAACAAATCAACAATCAGCACTGTGCTGTAATTAGCTCGTCAGATAATGAAACCAATGTAAGTAAAAGAGCTAACAAGTATTAACAACGCGTTTTTAAGAAAAAGGTATTAACATGACGATTAAAGTAGGAATAAATGGCTTTGGCCGAATGGGACGGTTAATTTTACGCGCCTCTTGGCACTGGCCAGAAATAGAGTTTATTCACATCAATGATCCCGCAGGTGATGCAAAAACTTTAGCCCATTTACTTAATTATGATTCTGTTCATGGTATATGGTCACAAAAAGCTGAGGTACCTGATGGCGAAGAGCAAATAATGATCGCGGGTAAAGCCATTACTGTCTCGGCAAATAAAGCAATTGAAGAGACAGATTGGTCTGCTTGTGATGTGGTAGTTGAATCATCCGGTGTGATGAAGTCGAAAGCTAAGCTTAATGCATATTTAGCTCAGGGGGTTAAACGTGTTGTTGTCAGTGCTCCAGTAAAAGAAGAGGGCGTTCTAAATGTAGTGATGGGTGTTAATGATGATTTATATGATGCCAATATTCATCCGATTGTGACTGCCGCATCTTGTACGACTAATTGTTTAGCACCTGTTGTGAAAGTTTTACAGGATAAAATTGGCATTAAGCACGGCAGTATGACAACGATTCATGACATCACTAATACCCAAACAATATTAGATGCTCCTCATAAAGACTTACGTCGAGCCAGAGCGTGCGGGCAAAGTTTGATACCAACAACAACTGGCTCAGCAACAGCTATCACGCATATTTTTCCTGAGTTAAAAGGAAAGTTGAACGGTCATGCAGTACGTGTTCCTTTAGCCAATGCATCGATTACTGATTGCGTTTTTGAAATGTCGAGAAAGGTCACCGTAGAAGAAATTAACCAGTTGATGTCAAACGCGGCAACAGGAGAATTAAAAGGTATTTTAGGTTATGAAGAACAGCCTTTAGTGTCAGTTGATTATAAAACCGATCCGCGCTCGTCAATTGTCGATGCATTATCAACCATGGTAGTTAACGATACTCAATTAAAAATGTATCTGTGGTACGACAATGAATGGGGTTATGCTAATCGTACTGCTGAGTTAATGAAAAAAGTTGGTTTGTCAGATTTAATGTAAAGAGCATAATAAATGTTGTCTTTCTATAGTCGCTTGTCAGATGAGATCAAACAGTATTTTTTGATCTCATTAAATTATTGGACGTTTACGTTAACAGATGGCGCATTGCGAATGCTGGTGGTGCTGTATTTTTATCAGCTTGGCTATCAGCCGCTTGCTATCGCGTTACTCTTTCTTTTTTATGAAGTATTTGGCGTAGTCACTAATTTAATTGGTGGTTGGTTAGGCGCAAAAATTGGTTTGAATAAAACCATGAATATTGGCTTAGCATTGCAAGTGCTCGCGCTGTTAATGTTGTCTTTGCCGAGCACTATGTTAACAATTGCTTGGGTCATGTTTGCTCAAGCGTTATCGGGCATTGCAAAAGATCTGAATAAGATGAGTGCAAAAAGCAGCATTAAACTTGTTGTTAAAGACTCGTCACAAGATGTGCAATCACCGTTATTTAAATGGATTGCGGTGTTAACTGGCGCAAAAAATACCTTAAAAGGCCTAGGTTATTTTCTTGGTGGCGTTTTATTATCAGCGTTTGGCTTTCAGCAATCCATGCTAGTAATGGCTTTTGTGTTAATGTTGGTGGTGATCTTTAGTATTTTATTGTTGAAAAAAGATCTCGGCAAAGCACAAAACAAACCGAAATTTTCTCAGTTATTTGCCAAAAATGCAGCATTAAACTATTTGTCTGCAGCAAGGTTAACCTTATTTGCTGCAAGAGATGTGTGGTTTGTTATCGCTTTACCTGTTTTTTTAATGTCGCAATTTAGCTGGTCACATCAATTTGTTGGGACATTCTTAGCCTGTTGGATCATTGGCTATGGTATTGTGCAAGCGAAAACACCCAATTTTTTAACACGTTTTAAGGTTAAAAATATTACGGGTAAATTACTCGGTTCTTGGGCGTTAATGCTGTCAATTATTACCGTTTTGATTGCGGCGGCAGTGTATTTTCAATATGCAATGTTTGCTGCACTTATTGGTGGCTTATTATTGTTTGGTGTAGTGTTTGCCGTTAATTCATCACTGCATAGTTATCTTGTGGTCGCTATGGCTAAAAATGATGGAGTATCAATGGATGTTGGTTTTTATTACATGGCTAATGCTCTTGGGCGATTAGTGGGTACGGTATTATCTGGTTGGCTGTTTCAGTTATATGGCTTAACCGCATGTTTAATCATTTCAGCATTATTTACTTTAAGTTCAGCCTATTTTATTAGGAAAGTTTGATCTAAAAATGGCTATAGTTGAGTTTTTCATATGATAGAAAATAGAAATTTACGGAGCATTTGTCATGCTTCCATTGGTTGTAATGATTTACCACGTGCAAAACGCTTTTATCAACCGTTATTAGCCACCTTACATATCGACTTAGTGTGTGATTACCCGCATGCGTTAGCATTTGGTAAAGGGTACCCGGAGTTTTGGGTGCAAATTCCTTTTGATCAGCAGTTGGCATCTCCTGGTAATGGCGTGCATTTTGGCTTTGTCGCTACAACGAAACAACAGGTGGATGATTTTTATCAATGTGCCATTGCGCTTGGGGCTACAGACAATGGCATGCCTGGCCCACGCAAAGAATATGGTGAACCCTACTACGGTTGTTTTGTTATTGATTTTGAAGGAAATAAAATTGAAGCAAGCTATTGGCATGTTGATAATCAGTAAAAAAATAGTCCAATATCTATCTCCATAAAGTTATCCGCCAATGTGATAAAAATAAAAGCAAAATTTGCCTTTATCATTGTAATTAAATCGTTTTATACTGAGTACCCTCCAATTTTGGAGTGGTTAATTATTCTTGCTAAAACGCTGAGGGTTTACAATTTTGTATCACTGTTTATTCAATTTATTCCCATTGATAAACAGCCGTATACTCTTTGTTTTTTTGTTAATATTTTGTAAATCAATTCCTGTTCATGCCATTGAAGACGCAGGCTTCGATCAATTCATCAAAAAAGTAGAAAGTCTCAAAGATGAAAATCCTGGCGAGGCATATACCTACTTAAATACCCAAGCCGATAGCTTGGCGACGCTTTCTACAGAAAATCAGCTGATATATTATAAAGTGTTAGCCGAAATTTATGTTGAACAAGGACTGTACCAAAAAAGCAAAAATGTTGCTTCAAAAGCATTGCAAACCGCTCGTAGTTTGTCATCACCTAGTATTATCATGGCTGAACTTTTATTTGCCCGAGGCTTTGCTATTGAAAGTCTTGGCGATTATAAAATGGCACGAGAAGATTATTTAAATGGATTGGAGATAGCAGATTCTTTAAATGATAAGAAGATTGTCGCAGTAGGGTTAATCAATATTGGCGCACTTGATTATTTAATGGAAAAATTTGATCGTGCGTTAGTGATGTTTAATGACGCATTAGCGATTGCACAGCAGTTAAAAGATGATGAGTTATCAGGGTTTATTTATTCAGAATTAGGGATTTTATATAGTCTGATCAACCAAGAAGAAAAGTCATTAGCGTATTACCAACAATCCTACGAATATTATTTAAAGGCAGGTAAAACCTATTACGCTTATAACACCTTGAGAAATATCGCGGCTAATCATTCAATAAATGAGCGTTATGAACAAGCCATTCCATTCTACAAAGAAGTGATTGATAACGCTGAACAAATTAGTAATGATGAATTAATTGCTTATGCCTACTCTGGCATGGCATGGGCACAAATAAAGCAGAAAGATAGCGATCCAGAAGCTTCATATCAATACATGCTTATTGCCAGCCAATATGCTGAAAATGCTCAACAAGCTGATTTCCCAATTGCTCATGCGCTCGATAAAGGCTATTTGTTTATGGAATTAGAGCGCTATGAAGAAGCGCTTGAAAGTATGAATAAAGCGTCTGATTTATTAAAAAACTATAAAAATAGTGATAAAAAAGTCGTCACAACCATTTCTAAAATCAACGTGTTGTATTTAAAAGCAGAGCTTTATTTTAAGTTAGAAAATTATCAACAAGCCTATCAAGCTCAAGAAGAGTTAATGACATTTTCCTTATCTTTACCTGAAAAAAGTAATATTGAAGAGGTTGAAGATTTGCGGATGAAATATGAAAGTGAGCAGGCGGATCTTCAGAAAAAAATTCTTGAGCAGCGTGAATCGGTTCAAGCGCTACTGATTGCAGAAACGCAAAATAATGCCGAAAATCGTCAATTTTTGATCAGCATGTTTGCCATTATTGCCTTAGTTTTAGCTTGGCTTTTAGTAAAAACGATCAGTGGTCAGCGTAAATTGTTAACAGCAAGCAGAACCGATAGTTTAACGGGAGTTGTCAATCGTCGTTATCTTATGCACAAAGGAAGCATTCTTTTTAATCAAGCACAGCAAACGCAGCAATCGTTCAGTATTTTGATGATTGATGTGGATGACTTTAAAAGTATTAATGACAATTATGGACATCAAACAGGTGATATGGTTTTACAAACCATGACTTCATTATGTCAGCAGATCATGCGCAAAGATGATATTTTTGGCCGTTTCGGTGGTGAAGAGTTTATCGCGTTATTACCAGAATCATCTAACACAGATGCGCTTGAAATTGCTGAACGCGTTCGCGTAGCAATAGAGCAATATGATTGGTCTGCTATAGTTAATCGCTCACTTTCTTTGAGCATTGGTGTTGCCAGCTTAACTGACGAATCAATCTCATTTGATCAAGTGTTAAAAAAAGCTGATGACTTACTTTATGTTGCCAAACGCCAAGGTAAGAACACAGTCTGTAGTGATAACGAGTGTAACAATGACAACTAACCTTTTTGTTAAATGCATTTTTACGGTGCTGATGACGATATTTATTGTTGGCTCGCACACGCTTGCAGCACAAGAAATAGAACAGTTCGGTGAAACGCAATTGACGGAAATAGCCCCGATTGTCAACAGTCAACTATTATCGAGTGAGTTACTTTCAAGTGATCAGCCTTTACCTGTGAATGATAGAATTTTAGCGCTGCTAGAAACAAGCTACGATGACTCTGTCAATGTTGATGCTTTATTTCTAAAAATTGAAGCGATAAGTGAACATTTTAATATTGCTGAGCAATATTTAATATTGATGATAAGAGGGAGTATTGAAAACAATAAGGGCGAATATCAAAAAGCCATTAATTGGTTGAATCAGGCTCTTGCGATGGAAGAAAAGATGTCAAAAACTCAACTTTTTAGCCCAGAGTTTTCAAAAATTCACTTTATTTTGGCGGACAGCTTCGCAGCAACGGATCAATATAAATTAGCGTTTGAGCAAAAAAAACGCTATATGGAAAAGTATCGGGATTATCGTAAGCAGCTGCGCGAAGCGCGTTTAGATAAACTGAATAAAAAATACGAAACCGATCTTAAAGTACAGGAAAATGAGCTACTTGAAAGCCAAAACGAATTAAAATCACTGCAACTAAAAGAAGCAGAGATTCAAACGCAAACTCAGCGTCGTAATATCACTATTTTGATTGTGACTGCCATCATTTTCTTAATCTTATTGATCAGACAACTGAAAATTCGTTCAATACTAAAAGTGTTAACTAAAACAGACAGTTTAACTGGGCTTTATAACAGAAGAACATTATTTTCTCGAGGTGAACATTTGATAAAAATGGCAATAAAAGATTCATCACCTTTGAGTGTGATCTTAATTGATATTGATCATTTTAAATCGATTAATGATAATTTTGGTCATTCTGTTGGAGATAAAACGATCGCCGAAGTTGCTAAACTAGGACGTGAAACTATGCGCTCTAAAGATGTGTTCGCTCGACTTGGCGGTGAAGAATTCGCCGCAATTTTACCTGAAACATGCATAGATGAAGCCAAAGCAATAGCTGAACGTTTTAGAGAAAAAGTAGAACAACTTGTTCTCAAAAATCATGAAATAAGTCGCGTAACAATCAGTGCTGGTGTGGCTTGTTTGACAGAAGAATTTGCTGATTTTGATGCTCTTCTTAATGCTGCAGATAATGCTATGTATCAAGCGAAAGATGCAGGGCGAAATGCCGTACGCAGTTATTGTCGTCAATAAGGTTATTTTTATCTTCAACCGTTAAATTTTCTTTCATTAAACTATTCTTTCCGATGCGATAATCAGCTAAGCTAGCATAATCGTTTTCAAGCTGTTTAGGCTTGATAAGTTCGACATAATAATAATTAAATAATCTTCGCCTCAAACACACTTTGAGCTTTTATCGTAAAAAAGCTGTCTGGATGATATTGGGTACAAGCCAATTTGACTAGGTGAAGATAGCAATAAATTATATTGGGAACCTGTTTCATGTCAGATGCGCTTGACTATAGTCTTGATGGGATAGAACAAAAACCGTTAAGACAGTTTACCGAAGAAGCTTACTTAAATTATTCCATGTACGTGATCATGGATCGCGCTTTACCCCATATTGGTGATGGTTTAAAACCCGTTCAACGACGTATTGTTTATGCTATGTCGGAACTTGGTTTATCCGCACTGGCAAAATATAAAAAATCAGCTCGTACCGTTGGTGATGTATTAGGTAAATTTCATCCTCATGGCGACTCTGCCTGTTATGAAGCTATGGTTTTAATGGCTCAACCTTTTTCTTATCGCTATCCATTAGTTGATGGTCAAGGAAACTGGGGGGCACCTGATGATCCTAAATCATTTGCTGCTATGCGTTACACCGAAGCTAGATTGTCAAAATTCAGTGAAATACTTTTAGCTGAATTAGGCCAAGGAACGGTGGATTGGTCACCAAACTTTGATGGCACCATGAAAGAGCCAAAAACCTTACCAGCACGTTTACCTCACATTATGCTTAATGGTATTACTGGTATCGCAGTAGGGATGGCAACCGATATTCCTCCGCATAATGTTAGAGAAATTGCTAACGCTTGTGTGCAATTAATTGATGCACCTAAAACAGAATTACATGAATTACTCGAGCACGTAAAAGGGCCTGATTACCCTACAGATGCTGAAATCATTACTCCGAAAGCTGATATCGAAAAAATTTATCAAACGGGTCGTGGCAGCATTAAAATGCGCGCTGTTTATGAAATTGAACACGGTGAGATTGTTATAACCTCATTGCCGCATCAAGCCTCGGGTGGAAAAATTTTAGAGCAAATTGCTGGTCAAATGACCGCGAAAAAGCTGCCGATGGTTGTAGATTTACGTGATGAATCTGATCATGAAAATCCTATCCGTTTAGTGGTCGTTCCACGTTCAAACCGCGTTGATGTTGAGCAATTAATGCAGCATTTGTTTGCAACAACCGATTTAGAAAAAAATTACCGCGTTAATTTAAATATGATCGGTTTAGACAATAAACCTGCGGTGAAAGACTTACGTACTATTTTATCTGAATGGCTTGAGTTTCGACGTGAAACTGTCCGTCGACGCTTGCAGTATCGATTAGATAAAGTACTGGCAAGATTACATATTCTTGATGGCTTATTAGTTGCGTATTTAAACATTGATGAAGTCATCGAAATTATCCGTAATTATGACGATCCTAAAGCTGAGTTGATCACCCGATTTGAATTATCAACAACGCAAGCGGAAGCCATTTTAGAAATTAAATTACGCCAATTAGCCAAACTTGAAGAAATAAAAATTCGAGCCGAGCAAGACGAGTTAAATAAAGAGCGTGATTATTTAGAAAGAACACTCAACTCTAAAGCCCGCATGAACACTTTGATGAAAAAAGAAATTCTTGAAGCGGCTGAAAAATATGGTGATGATCGACGTTCACAATTGATCGAGCGTGACGAGGCAAAAGCGTTATCTGAAAAAGATCTTGTGCCGAGTGAAGCGGTAACCGTGGTTGTTTCTAAGAAAGGTTGGGCTCGATGCGCGAAAGGTCATGATATTGATCCAAGCGCGTTAAGTTATAAATCAGGTGATGATTATTTATGCTCTGCAAAAGGGCGTAGCAATCGACCTGTGGTGTTTATTGATTCATCTGGGCGTGCTTACACTACTGACGCACACAGCCTTCCTACAGCCCGAAGTCAAGGTGAGCCATTAACAGGCCGCTTTAACTTATCCGCAGGCGAAAATTTTGAACAAACTTTAATGGCGGACGATGACACAAGTTATTTGCTTAGTAGTGATGCTGGCTATGGTTTTGTCGGTAAGTTTGCCGATATGGTCAGCCGCAATAAAAATGGTAAAGCCTTATTGAGTTTGCCTGCAAATGCGAAAGTGTTAACACCACAACGTATTCGTAATATGGATGAAGCTTTAGTATTAACCATCACCTCAGAAGGGCGAATGTTAGTCTTTCCGGTGAAAGATTTACCTGTATTGAGTAAAGGGAAAGG
>DAINNQ010000007.1:0-21351 GCA_036735825.1 Alteromonadaceae bacterium
TTTGTTGTCAGTGTGCTGGAGAGCAAATCTCACACTATGACCGCATGTGATACAGCCTCTTTAACAGAAGCGAGTGTGATGAATATTTCTACTTGCCTTTAGTTATTATATTTAATCGTCAATTTTTTCAATTAATAGTAAATCTTAATACTATTTCCATCTGTACAAAGCGGAGCTAATTAGCTACTTTCCTTAAGAGTAAATACTTTGAGGAAAGAAAATGAGTTCTGTTTATCAACAGCTGATCACCACACAAACACTGGCAAACATTCTAGAACAGCCAAACCTAGTACTTCTAGATGCAAGCATTCCTCCGATTGGCGCAATTCCAATACCGACATTTTCTTGGCCAGAATATCGCATTGGCAATGCTAAACGCTTCGACTTAAAAGTTGAGTTTTCAGATCTTACTAGCTCGCTGTCTCACACAATGCCTGACAAGAAGCAATTTGAGCTTGCTGCTCGCAATCTTGGAATCAACAATGATAGCCAAATAGTTGTTTATGATGATATTGGTATTTATTCATCTGCTCGTGCTTGGTGGATGTTCAAAGCCATGGGGCATAACAATGTTGCGGTGTTAAATGGTGGCTTGCCAAAATGGCTTAAGGAAGAACGAGCAACAGGAAATGACGTTAGCCAACAAGTGGCAGTAGGAAATTTTAACGCTCAATTACACGCAAATTTGTTTTGTGACGCGAATGATGTGTTAAAAGTACTTAATGAAACAAACGTTTCGATATTAGATGCACGAGCTTATGAAAGATTCTCAGGGCATACAGAAGAGCCAAGAGCGGGTGTGCGCAGTGGCCACATTCCCAATTCACAGAACTTACCGTTTGGCCAATTATTAAACAGCGGTGAGTTTTTACCTGTAGAACAATTAAGCGAGATATTCGCTCGGTTAGCTACAAAAGAGCAAAAGTTGGTGATGTCATGCGGATCAGGTATTACTGCTTGTATTCTAGCCTTGGCGGCTGATGTACTCGAATATAAAGATATCACAGTGTATGACGGTTCTTGGGCGGAATGGGGAAGTAATGATAAGTTCCCAATTTCAACAAGCTAATACCTTTTTCTCTGCTTATTTTGCAAAACTTCCACTAAAAGTCAGTTTTTCAATGGTTGAATTACTGACTTTTGCACTTTTCTAACTGCCTATTATTATCGCTATCATTTTATTTGTTATTTTTTATTCTCACTATTGGTTAATTTGACTAACTCACTCGTTAAATTTACTAATTCTTAGTTTGACATATTATGTCTCGATAATGTGCTAAATAAAGGTGAACAACACAATTCCTTTAAAAACAATTAGATAAAATATTTTCTCTGATTGGCACAAGCCTTGATATATACAATTCAACAAGTTGTTAAAAGCAACACTATTTTAAACGCCGCCAATATCAAAGGAGAGCAAAATGAAACGCCATAATCGCATGTTTATTATCGCTACCATGGTTCTAGGATTAGGAACAATTACCAATGCATCGGCAAATAATAGCAGTATTGAAGATTCATTAAAGCACGTCATTGTTACTCAAAGTAAGCAATTGACAGTGAACTTAACAGAGCAATTACAACAGTCAGTTAAGTTAACCCTGAAACAAATGAGAGAAGTGAATAAATCAGCGATGATTGATCATGATCCGCAAAGTGTTATGACAGCAAGTCATCAAGTAAATAGCAAAAATAAATCAACAACAGAAGAAGAGTAGGAGAGTTTATTATGGGTATGTTTTCACGTTTCACAGATATCGTAAATGCCAATTTAAATAGCATGTTAGATAAAGCTGAAGACCCTGAAAAAATGATCAAACTGATCATTCAGGAGATGGAAGAAACTTTAGTTGAGGTACGCTCTACTGCTGCAAAAAACATTGCAGAAAAGAAATCTCTTTTACGTCAAGTTCGTAGTGTCGAAACAACGGTAAGTAAATGGCAAGAAAAGGCAGAGTTAGCTTTGTCAAAAGGTCGAGATGATTTAGCTAAGTCTGCCTTGATTGAAAAAAATAAATGCAAGTCTGAGCTGGAAGCATTGCAAGCAGAGCAAGAACAACTTGATGTATATTTAGTCGCCATTCAGGATGACGCACAGCGATTACAGGATAAATTATCAGAAGCTAAGCGCCGTCAAGAAGCTTATGTATTACGTCAGCAATCAGCTCAAGTTCGCTTAAAAGTACGTGAGAAAGCAGCTGTTTATAACATAGAAGATGCGATCTCTAAGTTTGAACGATATCAACAAAAAATTGATGATGTTGAAGCACAAATAGAAGCTTACGATATGACCAGTAATCAAGATCTGAGTAGTCAAATTAGTGCATTAGAAACGGATGATGCCGTTAACGAAGAACTTGAAGCGTTAAAAAAGCAAGTGGCAAACGGATAACTGGTTAGGACTAAGCGCATGGCAATAATGAGTTGGTTTAAAATTGTTGTCATGTGTGTAGCTCCTGCACTGATTATTTTTCTATGTGCTGGAGTGATTTCAATATACACGCATGTTTCGACGTGGTTCAAAAATAAATATGGGGAAATTGATCATGAATTATGAACGCAATTATTCAATACAAAATAATCTTACCAAAGATGTAGTACATAAAAAGTTATCTGGTGTGTGTGCAGGTATTGCTAAGTTTTATCAATTGCCACGTTTAGGTGTAAGGATAGCAGCAGTATTTTCGCTATTTATGTTCCCTGTAGTAACAGGTGTTGCTTATATCGTTGCCGCTATTTTATTGCCTACTCGTAAATAACACCTTGTAGATAATCGTTGTTTTCATCATCCTTTGAGGAGGTAACATGTCATTTTTCAAATCTTTGTTGTTAGCCATTTTTGCGACATTGTTTATTACTTATGTTTTAGGTAGCAGTTTCATTGAATTGTTAAATATCGATGTCTACATGGATGATGAAATTATTGAACCTTTAAAAGCCATTAGTATCTCAGCAGTAGTTGTGGTGTTATTAGTGTTGCTTGCCTTAGCGATAGTGTTGAGTGTATTTGGCTCAATAATATTTATTGTTATGCTGATACTGGGCGCAGGTGCCATGGTGATGATAGGTGTATTTTGGCCAATACTGTTAATTGCTGGCGTAATCTGGTTGTTAACTCGCAGCAAAAATAATGCACAATATAGTTAATGAATGCAGTTAATTAATACAGAAAAATAAAAATAAACTACAGGATGTAAGATGAAAAATAAATTAATGGTATTAGTTACGTTAAGTGTGATGAGCTTCTTGAGCCTTGCAGATACTAAAAATGTCGTTTCAGCGTTAGAAGCTGATGATTGGCAAGCTGCTGAACGAGCATTTGATATTTTATCGACAGATGAAAAAATAGTGTAGCTGGTGCAGTTTTAGCTGGCAGAATCTTACTAGAAAAAGAAGAAAGCGAAGAAGCATTTGACCATTTTGAAGCACTAGCAGAGCAATATTCCGAATATATTGATGTGCAATATTACCTTGGTGTTAGTGCGGTCATTATGGCGCAAAAAGCCAGTATTTTTTCTAAGCTTGGTTACGCGAAAGACTTTTTAAAAGCGATGGTAAAAACTATAGAGTTAAACCCAGATCATCTTGATGCACTTAATACTTTGATTGGCTTTCATCTTGGAGCTCCTAGCATTGCAGGAGGAGATACAGATAAAGCACTGACTTACGCAAAACACATACAAACACTTGATGAAGAGCAAGGGTTTAGTCAAGTCGCTAAGGTGTATTGGCAACTGAACAAAATGAATTAGCAGAAAAAGCGTTGGCTGAGGGTTTGACGAAATTTCCTCAAAGTTATCCATTATATTTCACACGTGCCACTGTTCAGATAAAAGAGCAAGCATGGCAAGCAGCAATTGCCGATTTAACTTTCGCGATAAAATACGCAAATAATGATGAAGAAAAAAGTCGTGCTTTATATCAACTCGGTAAAGTGTCTGCGGAATCAGGCCAAGCAATTGAATTAGGCATTGACTCATTAATTCAAGCTATGCCTTTGGCAGAAGAGCAATATGCACCTTGGGTTAAATTTAGATTAGCGCAATTGTATTTGCATAATAATCAAGCGACAAAAGCACTGGAATTAATTACTGCCATAAATGTTGAAAAAAATGAAGAATTAGCGGATAAGGTTAAAAAATTCAAAAAGAAACTGAAGAAAGTAACAAGCTAATCGTGACAATATCGATTTGAATATGTTTGTGCAGGAATTTGAAATTTTAATCCGCCTGCACAAACAATTTATTCAGCTGGTATATGTTGTTAAGTTTATTGAAAAAACGAGGTGAGTATATCTTTACATGTTTGTGTTTTAACAAGCCTCGAAAATTCTCTCGCTTCATTTTCTAACGCTTCATCCACCCGTTTTTGAGTGGCTTGTTTTAACAATTTACGGCTTGTTTGGGTAGCATCAGCAGGTAAAGCCGCAATACAAAGAGCTTGTTCTTTGGCTGTGCTTAATAATTGAGATGGTTCACAACAGGTATTTGCTATGCCATATTCAACCGCTTTTTCGCCTGAAAACATTGAACCAAGCACTAATAATTCAAAAGCTTTATTATGACCTATTTTAAGCGGTAAAAGTACGCTTGAAGCGGCTTCTGGACTAAGCCCTAGCTGGGAAAAAGGTAATTTTAACTTGGCATTAGCAGTGGTAAAAACCATGTCACAATGTAAAAGCATGGTGGTACCAATACCAACAGCTGGGCCAGCAACAGCGACAACAATGGGCTTAGAAAATTTTGCAAGTGCTTTGACAAATGAAAATGCAGCAAGTTCTTCGTCGTTAGCATGCTCTAAAAAGTCAGCAAGGTCGTTACCAGCACAAAAACACTGTTCGTTGCCTTGTATTAAAAGACAATGCACTTCGTTGTTATCTTGAGCAAATTGCAATAATCGACAAAGCTCATTATACATCGCGGAATTTAAAGCATTTTTTTTATCAAAACGGTTGAGAGTAATGGTTAAAACATTATTTTGTAAATCTGAGAGAATTAAGTTATCCATTTGTTTTTAGCTTAGTTACAATACCGAGATAACAATAATATGGATACATAGGGATGTATAGCGCTAGATGAAAAATTTAACATTTTTTAGAAAAATCAAATCTAATATTGGAATTTTGTGTAGCTGTTTATTACTTTCAGCACCAGCAATGGCGAGTAGTGTCTTGGTTGAAAATGGCTATATTAGAGCAACCATTCCTGGAACAACTGTTTCGTCGGCTTATATGGATATCATCAATAATACCTCTGAAAATCTTGTGCTTATAGGGGCGAGTGCTCAAGTCAGTGATAGAGTGGAAATTCATCAACATGTGATGGAAGATGGTATGATGAAAATGCGTCAGCGCGATTCATTGGAAGTGATTGCGGGTGAAAAAGTCATATTACAACCGGCAAGCTATCATTTGATGATATTTAATTTAAAATCACCCTTATCACCAAACGACAATCTATCGTTGACCTTACATTTTAAAGATGCAAACGATGTAGAAATAACGTTACCAGTTAAAAGTATTAAGCGGCAAGAGCCAAAAGAGCAAGCTCATCACCATCATCATTAGGAGTTATTATGAGCGGGAATTTTTCAGTTAAGACGATTAGTTCATTATTTTTAGTGTTCATTCTAGCGATGTATTTGCTAGGGGTGTATTGGAGTTTTGAACCTGATGAATTAAATATTCGTCAAGAGGTTACCTCAGCAGCTACCGCTGAAAATGTTGTCCCTGTTGTTGGCTATACCACAACGACAGCGCTGATTCGAGTAACAGAAACATTACTCCACAAACCTGGTGGTTATTTAGCAAATGATGCACTTCCTCCTTCGGTATTTCTCGATAATATTCCTTCATGGGAATTCGGTGCGTTAGAAATGATCCGTGATATGGCTTTAGTCATGCGTCAAGAGTTTAGCCGTTCGCAGTCACAATCAGTAGAAAATGTTCATTTAAAAAAAGCGCAACCACAATTAAATATTGATCACCGCAGCTGGGCGATGCCAAGTGCTGAAGGGGAGTATCAACAAGCGATAGACGCGTTATATGCATACCGTAAGGCATTAACGGATGTTAATAGCCAGTCGGCGCAATTTTATGCACGTGCTGATAATTTACGTGATTGGTTGCAAGAGGTGACTAAACGTTTAGGAAGTTATTCACAACGTTTGAGTGCTAGCGTAGGTAGAGATCAATTAAACACAGACTTAGCAGGTGATAGCGTTGCTCAACAGTCAACCCTGACTTCATCGAGTTCACGCTTAAAAACGAGTTGGTGGCAGATAGATAATGAATTTTATGAAGCACGCGGTGCTTGCTGGGTTTTATTGCACTTTTTACAAGCTATTGAAATAGATTTCAGTGATGTGCTTGAAAAGAAAAACGCTAAAGTGAGCGTACAGCAAATTATACGTGAGCTTGAAGCCAGCCAAGAAACAATTTTAAGCCCAATGATTTTAAATGGTGATGGTTTTGGTTTATTGGCAAACCATTCATTAGTCATGGCCAATTATATATCTCGAGCCAATGCGGCCTTGATTGATTTAAATGACTTATTAAGTCAAGGATAAAGTAAAAATGAAAAAAACAGTATTAGCAGCTTCGTTTGCTTTGAGCCTAACTATTCCTACTTATGCAGACACCCTAGCAGGGATCTATATCGGTGGCCAAATATGGCAAAATGAAGCGAGTGGAGAATTTGGTGAAAGTGGTGAGCAAGCGAAATTCAATTTTTCTGATGAGCAACAAGGTAGTTTTTATGTGGCTTTTGAGCACCCATTGCCTTTTATTCCTAATGCAAAAATTGCTAGCACCTCATTGTCAACAGAGGGATTTACCACGTTAGATCGTGAAATTAGCTTTGATAATAAAACGTTCGCAATGGGCTCTGAAGTTAATGCAAACTTTGATGTGAGCTATATTGATTACACGCTTTATTATGAACTCTTTGACAACGGCTTATTTTCATTTGATCTTGGGATCACAGGTCGTGATTTTGATGGCGATGTCAGTCTTTCAGCACGTAGCAACATCGCACCTGCAGGGCAAGAACCAACCTATATTAATGTTTCAGGAACAATCGCTACTGATGAAATCGTGCCTATGTTATATGCATCAACAATTGTAGGGTTACCATTTACAGGATTTAATGTTTTCGCTGAAGGTAATTTTTTATCGATTGATGATCATACTCTTTATGATTATCAAGTTGGTGTAAGTTATGAAGTTATTGATAATCCAGTAGTTGATTTAAACCTAACTGCGGGTTACCGCTCGGTTAAGCTCGAACTTGAAGATCTTAATGATTTATATACTAATATAGATTTTCAAGGCATCTTTGTTGGTGCAATAGTGCATTTTTAAACGTTTTCAGCGTACTTGTGGCCGTACTTATAATGGTTTTAAGTGTATCGAATAGTTAACAATAAAGAGTTCCAATAAGCTAATTTTTGAGCAAAAACCTTTGGAACTCTTTTTTATTTCCCTTCTAGCGCCCAGCTAAATTAGTCGTTCACGATTTATACGTTAAATATCAGCCATGCATTACACGTTTGTTAATCTTTTGTAAAAATTTCTTGGTGGTTTACTTGCATTTTTAAGGTTGAAGTGTATATTTTTAGCCAATGCTCTACATAAATAGAGCAAGTTAACTCTCTCCAAATAATTATAACCAAGGGATTTTTATGGCTTTTAATAAAACTATGGTCGCTACTGTTGTTAGCGCGGCTTTGGGTACTGTGGCATTAGGTGTTGCTGCAAATGACTTCCAAAGCACTCCAACTTACAAATCATTTGATAATGTTTCTTCAAAAAAAGCAGCTGCGAAAATTGGGGCTCCAACTGCTAGTGGCATGAGTAATCAATTTGATAGTCAATTAGGGCAAGCCACTTTCCAATGGGCTGGCGTTAATCAAAGCAAGCCAGATTTAGGCGCTATTGCTGCTGATCAGCAGTTAGCATTTGCGGCAGACTTTTACTTGAATCAAATCATTGGTCAAACATCAGCTAAAAATACAGTTGTACAAACCGTTTTAGCCAATCAACATGACATTGGTCGTGGTGCTAAAATCGCTAAATATAAGCAAGAAGTTGCTGGCATTGAAGTGTTCAATCGTGAATTCAACATCATGATGGATCCACAGTTTAATTTAGTAGCTTCTTCTGGTTATTTAGCCAACAGTGCAAGCCAACGTATATCTTCAGTTATTAAAAACTTACCGAATGCTTTTGGTGATTCTTCAAACGCTATTAATACAGCATTTGCTGAAATGGGCGGAGATGCTAAGTCAGTAAATCTTGTTAAGCAAGGTTCAACGGGCGCATATGAAAACTATAGTGCAGCAAATTTATCAAATGGTAAGCAAGTCATTGGTTCACCAAGAGCTAAAAAAGTTTTCTTTGAATTAAAAGGTGATTTAATTCCTGCTCATTATGTAGAGCTTAAAACCAGCAATGTAGATACCGTTGAAGCTGATTACTATAGTTATATTATTTCAGCTAAAACAGGTGAAGTGTTATTTAAGAAAAACTTAACCAGCCATGCAGAGAAATTTAATTATCGTGTTTATGCCGATGAAGCGGGTAGACCTTGGGATAGCCCACACGGTAATAACATTCCTCAACCTGCAGGTGCAGCTGATGATGTATACCTAAATGCTGATTACTTAATGGCGCCAATGGTAAGCTTAAGTGCTGGCCCAATTAGCACAGAAGATGCTTGGTTAGCAGACGATGCTACAACCACTCAAGGTAATAACGTTAATGCTTATGTTGATGCTATTGCACCAGATGGTTTAACCAATGGTGATTATACCGCTGAAACGACTGGCGATTTAACGTTTGATTATAGCTACAATGAAGATCAGCCTGAGTATTCACTGAATAACAGAAAAGCTGCTATCGTCAATTTATTCTATTTAAACAACTACCTTCATAATGATTATTATGATCACGGTTTTGACGAAGTCTCTGGTAATGCTCAAAACGATAACTATGGTCGTGGTGGTGAAGAAGGCGATGCTCTTCGTGCTGAGGTTCAAGATAACTCAGGTATGAACAATGCCAATATGAGTACACCTGCTGACGGTGGTTCGCCTCGCATGCAAATGTATTTATGGGAATCTACTCAAGCCGTTAATGGTGAAGATTTTGGTGTAACTGTTACTTCACATCCTGAATTAGGCTTGTTAGATGTTATCCAATTTGCAAGTTTTGGTCCTGATGTTTATGAAGTTTCAGGCGAGATCGTTCGCATTGAAGATGGAACGGCTCCAATAAAAGATGGTTGTGAAGAGACTGTCAATGGCGCAGATGTTGCTGGTAAAATTGCATTAATTGACCGTGGTGCTTGTAATTTCACCGTTAAAGTTAAACACGCTCAAGATGCTGGTGCAATTGCCGTATTAATTGCGAATAATAATAACGATGGTACACCAGCACCTATGGGTGGCGCTGATGATACTATTACTATTCCAAGTATGGGTATTAATTACAGCGAAGGTGCTGATTTTGATGCATTGCTTGATGCGAATGAAACTGTTTCAGTGTCAATGTTTAAAAACGATCTAACTCGTACATTTAAAGCAAGTACATGGGATAACGGTATTGTTGCTCACGAATGGGGTCACTATATCAGTAACCGTTTAGTGGGTAATGCCTCTGGTTTAAGCAACTTCCAAGGCCGAGCAATGGGCGAAGGTTGGGGTGACTTCCACGCGTTATTATTGTTATCTGAAGAAAAAGATACTGCAGTATCAGGTAATGAAGATTACGCTGGCGCTTATTCATCAACCTCTTATGTTGCACCATTTACTTCTGGTATTCGCCGTGCACCATACTCTACAAACATGGACATCAACCCGTTATCATTTAGACATATTGAGTCTGGAATGGGACCTGATGTTGGTTTACCGGGCACTAATGTTGCTTCTCCTCATGCGGCAGGTGAAGTATGGGCAGCAACATTATGGGATGTTTTTGTTGCACTAGCTAATGATGAGCGTTATAGCTTTGATGAAGCTAAAGAAGTCATGAAGGACTACTTGGTTGCTGGTTATAAAATGACACCAATCGCGCCTACATATACTGAAGCGCGTGATGCTATTTTAGCAACAGCGTATGCTAATAGCCCAGAAGACTATACTGTTATCTTAGGTGCTTTTGCTAAACGTGGTATGGGTGTTGGTGCTATTTCACCAGAGCGTTTCTCTACGGATAACACAGGTGTTGTTGAATCTTATAAAACTGAATTAACAACATTCAATGTAACCTCTCATTCATTAAATCTAAACTTTGAAGGCTTAATGAACGGTTACTGTTCAATGGATGGCATCTTAGATAAAGGTGAAACAGCTACAGCGACATTTAGCGTTAAAAATACTGGTACCACTGCCTTAACGGGTGTTACAGGTGTTGTTGAGGTTGTAAGTGGTCATGATGTAACTTTTGCTAATGATGGTGTAGTAACATTTGGTGATGTTGCTATGTTTGGTTCTGCTACAAGTGCGCCAATTGAGTTTACATTAAACGATGCTGGTACTGGTGAAGAATTAGAATTAAGAGTAACTTTCCCTGATTTAGCAGAAGGTGCAGAAGCTGCTGATTATATGTTAGCAACGACAGTTAACCTTGATTTTGAAGAAATTGAATTTACTACTACAACTCAAGTCAATTCGTTAAATACATTAGCGACACTACATGATTTCACTGAAAATGTGATGGGTGGTGGCGATTTAGCTAAAGGTACATTCGGTGTTGATTGGTGGGATGCTGGTCAAACTGACGGCATGATTGCTTCATCAGCGCATAGTTTTGAATCTGATGTCGCATATGAAACACGTACAATGAACGTTGGCTTTGATGGTGAATTTACTATTAGCTGGTGGCATTTATACAATTTAGAAGCTGATTGGGATGGTGCTGCTGTTGAAGTAAGTGTTAACGGTGGTGATTGGGTAGATGTTACTGAAATGGGTGGCCAATTCTTAGGTGATGGTTACACAAATACTCAATTAGATTACACAACTTCTGCTTTTGCAGGTCGTACAGTATTTTCTGGTATTAACTACGGTTGGGAAACCGTGAGCTTTGGTGAAACATTAAATGGTAACCAAGTACAGTTCCGTTTCCGTCAGTCGACAGATGGTGCTTATATTCCTCCTAGTTTCGCTGGCTTTAATGCTGGTTGGTATATTGACGATATGACCTTCACTAATACGCAAAACAGCATTTTCTCAAATGTAGTGGCGGGTGATACTTTCGCATGTGATAACCGTTTACCATCAATTAGCAGTATCAGTGATGATACAACAGTTAATGAAGGTGCATCAGTGAGTTTAACTGTTGCAGGTATTGATCCTAACAACGATGAGTTATCATACTCTTGGACTCAAACAGGTGGCATTGCAGTGACAATGACAGGTGCTGATTCTGCAACTGTTACGTTCACTGCACCACAAGTAACGGGTAACCAAACACTTGAATTCACAGCTTCTGCGAATGATGGTACAGGTTCAGTGAGCCAAGCAGTAACAGTAAGTGTTACCGATACTACGGTTGTCGCTCCGCCAGTTGTTAAGAAGAAAAGCAGCGGTGGTTCAACTTCATGGTTAACTTTATTATTATTACCTGTGTTGATGTTACGTCGCCGTAAATAATAACTAAGTAAGACATTTCAAAGGCTGGTTATTAACACCAGCCTTTTTTATTTTTAGGAGAAAATATGAAGCTTAAAACGATTGGCTGTGCGCTCTTATTACTCGTCGGTTGTGGAGATGATGTAGATAATGAAACCAAAGTGCAAACACCGACAAAAGCTGCTCAAGAGCAACAAGTCGAGGATATCACTGACAGTGAAGTAAAAGATATCGCAGAGGTTATGACTAAAGTGGAAGAGCTTTCGTTAATGACTGAAGAAAAAAAAACATTAATTGAACAGCGCCTTTCAGGAAATTTAGCTAAAACTCGTTCAATCACCATTAATAGCGAAAAATACACAAGTGAAGCAACAGAACTTGTTAAAGGTAGTAAAGTTTTTAATGTATTAATGGGGGAGTGGGGGAAAATTAAAGGGAGTATCGTTGTTGTCTCACCAAAACTGCAACAGGAACAATTGTCACAGCAATTTTCTTTATCTTCTATCGAAAATATTGCTCAAGATACTTATCGTTTGACGCCAACAGAGCAAAAAAGCCTGTACGGTTTATATAAAGCATTATTAGCGCTTAATAGCATCAAGCAAGTTGAACTTGAAATAGACTTCAGTGGTGAATCGCCAGCTAGAGAAACATATTAACGGGTTTTTATCTTTCGATAAGTGGTTTTCTTTATGTCGCAGAGTTACTGAATGTAATACTTTGTGAATGGATACTGCTTGTATAGATCTGTAGCTATTGTCTTGTTATTACAGTGAGTTAATAGTTATGTTGATGAGTTTTAGCTTGGTTTTATACGAAGTTTTTGACATGTTTTTTTACATTCTCCGCAGGTGGCTTAACAACTTTTTATTTATTTAGCGCCACTATATAGGAACAACATGAATTATGTTGCCTGTATTATTTTTAGGAGAGTTAAAATGAATATCAAAAAAATCATGTTCACTACATTACTGGTTACGGGTTTTTCAGTTACCGCTCAAGCGTCATCTTTACAAGCAGCAGATGACTCGCTTGCAACGAATTTATGCATGACTGCTGCATCTGGTAATCGAGCCGCAATGCACAACGAAATTAAAGCCTCGGGTAAATCAGCTGAATTTGTTGCGAAAAACATCACTTGTAATGGAGAAAATATCTTAGCGTTTGTTGAAAGCCACGGAAAAAATTCGCAAAAAATATTAGATATGATCGATCGTACCAATAAGCAGGTATCTATTACTGATCTTGCGCAAAATCGAATTGAAAAGAATTAATCAGTGAAAAGGATGAAGTAGAAATAATGCTGCAATACCCTGTTGGTATGTTCAGTTAGCTGTATCAATTTATACAGCTAACTGAGGCAAGCATAAAAACTGACAAGTATTAAGCAGCGACGTTATTCGTGCTTTCAAAAATTTTATCAGCAGATGCGGCAACAAACCCTGTGTATAAAGAACCATCAATCATAGGGTAGCGCTTGGCAAACTCATAGAAACACGAGGGAATTTCAACACTTTCATCAGAGAATTCGACAATAACTTTATCAGCCAAGGTTGATGATTGCTCTAATCTTACTGTGCTATCACCTTTAATCTCACCACCAGTAGCATTTAATGTAAAGCCTGCCGCTTTAAGTGTGCTATTGACATCTTCAATATTCTCAAAGTTGGTTAAATGATTAATGCTAACCGTAAAATGATTAGCTCTGTATCCCCATGCAGCAAGCCATGCAGCATATTCAGATTCTGCTAATAACGTTTTATAGTCTTCATAACTTAATTGCCATGTTTTACCAGAATAGAGAAAACTCGGTTGTGCAATTAATGCCTCATCGATATTTTCAACAAGCTCATGAATGATCTCTTGCACTTGCGGTGAAAATTCTTCTACTAATAACTCGCTAATAAACACTTTTGGTAATGAAGTATCTTGGTGTTCAAAATGCTTTGCATACAGCTTTTTAGCTTCAAAGTGGTATTCACCACATTCCGTGTAGCCTAAAGCTAATAAATGTTGAGCTAACTTTTCAATGCCCACTTTTTCGAGGTTAAATGTACGATAAGCCACATGATCATTAATCACGTCATGGCCTGATCTTAGTAGTTGGTGAATCTTCCCTGCAGATGGAGTAACTTCAAGGTAGTTATTCCAAATATTGTTAAAAAGTTCGTTTACTTGTGTACTCATAATTAATTCCTATTACGGCAAAAATATTATTTAAATAGAAGGTCTTACAAAGCAATGATGAGCGTTAACTTGATCAGGGAATGATGTATATAGTAAAGACTAACCATTGCAGGCAATGGTTAGATTTGGTCGATACTCTTAAAGAAGCAGGGTTTTTTCCCTGCTACGAGTTGTGCTATTTTGGTTAAATAACGTAGCATGTTACTTGATCGTTAAACCTGGCGATAAGGTTGCAGGTAAAGTCATTTTATCTGCTTCCACTGATGCCACTGGGTATGCACAATAATCAGCTGCATAATAGGCGCTAGCTCTATGGTTACCACTGTCGCCAATACCACCAAAAGGTGCGGCACTGCTTGCGCCAGTGATAGGCTTATTCCAGTTAACTATGCCAGCTCTAATGCGCTTGAAGAAATGCTGATAATCCGCTTCATCGTCAGCAAGTAATCCAGCAGACAATCCAAATGAGGTATTGTTACCCTCGTCAATGGCTTGATCAAAGTCTGTGTAACGATACACTTTTAATAACGGGCCAAAGTGTTCTTCATCAGGCATCTCGCTGATGTTAGTTACATCAATAATCCCTGGAGTTACAAAACCTGTGCCCACTTCTTTATGGGTTAAAGTTACAAGAGATTGTCCACCCAGTGCGATTAATTGTTCTTGCGCAGCCACTAAACCTAATGCGGCTTTTTCAGAGATCATTGAACCAATAAACGGTTGCTCTTCGTCGTCGAAATAGCCAATTTTAATTGCATTAGTTGATGAAATTAATTTCGATAAAATAGCATCGCCTTGTGCACCAGCTTCAATAAACAAACGGCGAGCACAGGTACAACGTTGTCCCGTAGTGATAAACGCAGATTGAATGATGTCGTGAACTGCCGCATCTATATCGCTAATACCTTTAACGATTAATGGGTTATTTCCGCCCATTTCAAGTGCGAGAATTTTTCCAGGTTGACCACCAAATTGCTCGTGTAGAAACTTACCTGTGGTCGAGCTGCCCGTGAAAAACAAACCATCAATTAATTTATGATTAGCGAGTGCTTTACCTGTTTCTACTTCACCTTGAACAAGGTTAATAACACCTGCAGGTAAACCTGCTTGCAACCATGTTTCAACCATTTTTTGAGCAACAAAAGGAGTTAATTCACTTGGCTTGAACACAATAGTGTTACCAGCGATCAACGCAGGCACTATATGACCATTAGGTAAATGACCAGGAAAATTATAAGGACCAAATATAGCAACAACACCATGTGGTTTATGACGAATAAAAGCTTTAGCGCCAGGCATAGGGTTTTCAACCGTACCAGTACGTTCGTTATAGGCTTTAATTGAAATAGCAATCTTACCTATCATAGCGCCAACTTCAGTGCGAGTTTCCCATAAAGGTTTACCTGTTTCTAAAGCAATCGTTGTTGCTAAACTTTCTTTATGTTCTTCAAGCAAGGCAGCATAACGCTCAGCTATAGCAATACGCTCTTCTAATGGTGTTTGCGACCATGTTTCAAAAGCTGTTCTTGCGCTTTTTACTGCTAAATCTACTTGCTCAGCGGTGGCACTTTTACCTTGCCAGATAATTTCGTTTTTAGCTGGATTTAAAGATAAAACATCATTGCCAAGTCCGTCTTGCCACTCATTGTTAATCAGTTGAATAGGGTGCGTCATTTATTCTTCCTCATTACTTTATTTATCATGTTAAGTCTGTTGCTTATTTTTAGTGATAATAAAGTATTCATTAATTTTGTATTAGTCGGATCCAATCGCCATCTTTTACATTTAGCGTATCGGCAACATCTGCAGTAATCACTGCTTGTTTTGCTGTTTCTCTTAACAGTAAAGGCGCTTGAACCGCTCTAAAGTCAGCAACAGTCGTATTACAAATAATGTATTTATCTTTTGATGAAACATCACCAATAACGACTTGAACTCTTTTACTTTGATAAACTGTTTTAATTGATTTTGCTTGCGCTTCAACCGTTGGGCCAGCATCAAAAATGTCGACATAACCACGACGACAAAAACCTTCAGCTTCGAGTAATCTTAAAGCAGGTACAGTTTTACTGTGAACCTTATTGATCACTTGCTGAGCATCTTTGCTGAGCAAATTTACATAAATAGGGTACTTAGGCATTAACTCAGCAATAAATACTTTTTTGCCTATGCCCGTTAAATAGTCAACCGTTGGAAAGTCCAAAGAGAAAAAATGTTCTTCTAACCATGACCAAAATGGAGAACGCCCATTCTCATCAGACACTCCGCGCATTTCAGCAATCACAGTTTCAGCAAATCTTGCTCTATGTTCGGCAATAAATAAAAAACGTACGCGAGATAAAAAGCGACCATTATTATTTTTACGGTGGCTTTCACTGAGATATAAAGTACAAATTTCAGAGCTGCCAGTGTAATCATTACACAAAGACAAGGTTTCAACGGTATTGTAAATATTCAATTCACGCGAACTGTGCACTACTTTACCAAGGTGATAATGATAAAAAGCATCATCCAAACCAACAGCTGCTTCGATACCACTAGTGCCAACAACTTCACCTGTTGACGTATCTTCCATCACAAATAAGTAACCTTCATCGCCTGGTTGGGTTACTTCTTTATTAAATGATATTTCAGCGCGACTGATGCGTTTTTTTAAAAGCTCTTCATTGACAGGTAGTGATGTAAAACCGTGTCCTGATTCTACGGCTATGCGATGCAAAGCGTCGTAATCACGTTGCTCAATAGGGCGTATAATTACCATAAAAAATTCTCAATGATGACAGTTTGCGCTCAAGTCTATTGGTTAACTTGAGCGCTGTTTGGTCTGAATTAAGCGTTGACTATTTTAGCCACTGCTTTTTCAAATCGAGCTAAACCTTCTTGAATATCTTCATTAGGAATAACCAATGATGGAGCAAAACGAACAATGCTAGCACCAGCGACTAAGGTCATAACACCTTCTTCCATTGCTGCATTTAAGAAGTCTTTTGCACGACCTTGATAATCAGCATTTAAAACAGCACCAATTAATAAACCTTTACCACGAATTTCTGTGAAAACATTATATTTCGCGTTGATAGCGTTTAAACCTGCGATATACAACTCAGCTTTTTCTTTTACGCCAGTTAATACTTCAGGGGTGTTAACGGTATCGAAAGCCGCTTCGCCCACTGCACATGCTAATGGGTTACCACCATAAGTGCTGCCATGAGTGCCCACTTTTAAATGGCTAGCAATTTCAGTTGTTGTGATCATTGCACCAATTGGGAAACCACCGCCTAATGCTTTTGCTGTGGTTAAAATATCAGGAGTCACTCCTAAACCCATATAAGCGTATAAATCGCCTGTGCGGCCAACACCTGTTTGTACTTCATCAAATACTAATAAAGCATTGTGTTGGTTACATAAATCACGAACACCTTGAACAAATTCATTAGTTGGAGAAATTATGCCGCCTTCACCTTGCAATGGCTCCATAACAACAGCACAAGTTTTATCTGAAATTAACGCTTTTACACTGTCTAAGTTGTTATATTCAGCGTGAACAATATCACCAGGCTTAGGACCAAAACCATCTGAATATGCCGCTTGTCCGCCAACAGTTACGGTGAAAAAAGTACGGCCATGAAAACCTTGTTTAAAAGCGATGATTTGTGTTTTGTCTTCACCGTGAACATCTAATGCCCAACGACGTGCTAATTTTAATGCGGCTTCGTTAGATTCGGCACCTGAGTTAGCAAAATACACTTTCTCAGCAAAAGTGTTATCGACAATTTTTTTAGCTAAACGTAACGCTGGCTCGTTGGTCATGACATTAGATAAATGCCAAATTTTGTCAGCTTGCTCTTTTAATGCACCAACTAAAGCTGGATGACAATGACCTAAACAATTTACGGCAATACCACCGGCAAAATCGATATATTCACGATCTTGTTGATCCCATACGCGCGAACCTTGGCCACGAACTGGAATTACGGCCGACGGTGAATAGTTTGGTACCATTACTTCATCAAATAATGCGCGGTTTACAGGGTTTTGATTGCTCATTGTCTACTCCTCTATCTATGGGATTTGTTACGGCTATTACGAAGCGACCTTTTATGTAGGGCGTCAGCTTAGTAGCTTGTTGCAATAGTTTTTCATGCTCCGTCATTACGGCATGATAAATTTATCTACAAAATTAAATCAGAAATAACATTGTAGTTGATTAATTGAAAAGCATTATGACAGAAAGAAAAAGCTTTGTCTCGCTAATAATTCTCTGAAGCCCTTATTTTACAAGGGTTTGCGGTGTTTATTCAGTTATATTGCATAACTATAATTTATTAAAAATCGAACGAAATTAAAGCGAACATTGAGAAAAAGCCTGTAGAAATGAAAAAAGGGCAATAAATGCCCTTTCATAATTAATCATAAATTTATTTGAAAATAAGTTTAATGTGATCGATATCGCTTTTTTTCAGCAAGGCTATCTCTTTTTGCTTTAATTTCGCCGAACTTAGCAGTATTTTAGCTTCATCATTGGTGATCAACTCATCTTTAGCTAAGCTACGAAAGGCAACATAAGCTCGCGCTTTTACGACGAGTTTGGCAATTGGCGACATTTTCTTTAAATCTGTGACATAAGCTAAATCAAACATTGTCTCAGTAATGTTTAAGCGATCAAATCGCATGAGTTCGACGATATCTGCAGCGACTTTACTGCTACGCGTGACCAGTTGTTCATGCAGCAATTCTGGAGATACATCAAAATCTACCAAAACGTCGTGTAGCCTTTTGTCACGTTCATCATAAGCTGTTTTTAATTCTTGCTTATGCATTTCGTTGTAGGTTTGTAAAAAACAACGGGTGACGGCAAGTAAGCCAATATTACTGAGCATGCCAGCAGTAAATGCCGTAAATGGGTCAAGTTCATGTTCTTTGGCTAATGCTTGACTTGCCAAAGCAACAGATAACGCATCGTTCCATAATTTTCGTTTCATTAAGGCAAACGGCGCTGTGCTAATCGGTAACCAATGCTTAAGCATAAACGTTGGCATCACTAACTTTAGATTTTCTAAACCTACATAGGTTAGTGCTAGGGTAGAATCAGTTACTTGCACATCAGCCCGTTTACGGTATTGCGGTTTGTTAACCAAATTAACTAACTCATCAGCAAGCCAAGGTAACGAACTGACTAAAGGCGCAATTCGTTTAATAGATGCTGCCTTAACCGATAATATTTCCATAATGGCAGGCGCAGCGTCTTCAATATGCAAAACATTAGCGTATAAATTTTCTTTATTATCAAATTCATTATTTACTTTGGCGGTAACTTTTGCGTAAAACTTGGCCATCATCTGAGATTTAAAATGGCTATGCCCGTGTTCTTTAATAATACGGCTTTTATTCGCTTCTTCTTCGACAGCTAATAATTCACGACGGCGATTTTCTTGTTCACTATTTTGTTTACAAATTACAGATGAAGAGGAAATATTGGTTGGATCAGCAAATTCTTTACCTAAAGCAAGGCTAATTGCACGATGATAAATAGGGCTTACTTGGTCGTTTTCTTCAAATATTTGCATTGAGTTCTTCGAGGTTGTTGATAAAAATTTGTTGGTTTTATTCGTTTAATATCTATAGCTACACTTGCGGTATCGGCAAAAACCTCTTAACCATTAATAATACTATTTTATTTAGTATAAGCGGAAATAAAGTTTTTAAGTAATTGGTGCCCTTGTTCCGTTAACACAGATTCAGGATGAAACTGGACGCTGGCAATCGGTAATGTTACATGCTCAAGCGCCATGATCTCATCAGGCTCTCCATTTGGGGTAAGCGTCCACGCAGTAACGCTTAATTCATCAGGCAAACTAGCGGGGTCAACAATAAGAGAATGATAACGAGTAACCGTTAACGGATTGTTCAGACCCGAAAAAATCCCTGTGTTTTTATGAGAAATAATACTGGTTTTCCCATGCATGACTTTATTTGCTTTAACGACTTTTGCGCCAAAATACTGGGCAATGCATTGATGACCCAAACAAACACCTAAAATCGGAATTTTACCTGCAAATTTTTCGATAACGGCGAGAGAAATTCCTGCTTGCTCAGGCGCACAAGGCCCTGGAGAAATAACAATACAACTTGGCGCTAACTGTACTATTTCATCTAAGGTGATTTTGTCGTTACGGTAAACGGCTACCTGTTGATTTAATGATCGAAAGTAATGCACTAAATTAAAAGTAAATGAATCGTAATTGTCGATCATCAATAACACAAATAAAGCCCAAGAGTAGAAATGAAGATGAATAACGGCGCTATTCTAAAGGCTGAGTAGTAACAATTCACCTTTTATTTTTAAGAAGAGACTTATTGACAGGAAAGATAACCAAGGTGTGAATCGGAAATTTGCCAACAATAAAGAGTTAAAGTGCTAATCATAAAAATAGAAAAAGGCTAAATAGTATCTATCTAGCCTTTTATTGTTCACTAAGATGATGAATTTATATTAAAACTTAGTGGCTACTTGTATCCATAACTTACTGGTATCTGTAGCAAAATCATCAGCGCTATAATTTGCGTATTTGACTAAAACATTGTATTTATCAGCAAACTTATAAGAAGCCACTAAATCAAGCTCAGTGCCGTAATCGATATTTCCTTCGTTAGAAGATAAATCATGGAAGGTCGCTGTTAATCCAACACCGCTAATGTTAGTTTTCGCGGTAATATATACATCTTCAACCCCATTTTTGACGCCAGCGCTACTGCCAGTACCTAAGAATTTATCGTTGAAACCTTGGAATTTATGTAATGTTGCAAACGGTGTGCTAAATGCTGCTTGACCATCGTCACTGCCCAACACTTCATAGCCACCTAAAACGGTGACTTGACCAAAAGATGAACCAACTTCAGCGTTAAAATAACTAGCATCGTAGCTAACAGGGTTATCACCATTATCGCTTTGTGTTGCTGCGCTTGCATTGACAAATACGGAGTCAAATTTACCATTATATAACACACCATAGGTGCTGCTAGACATGGCATGAGCATCATCAAAATCTAATACATAAGCGAAACCAGAGAATTTATGCTCTTTACTGGCTTTATAAGTTGCATTTAAAAAGTGGAAAGCACCTGATAAATCATCCGCTTGCTTACTATTTGAAGCGAAAATACGGTTAGCATTATAAATATAGCTATAATCAAGTGCTAATTTGTCAGAAGCATCAAATTGTAAACGTAAGCCGTCATAGGTTTGTTCGTTTTGACGCCAACCAACACCACCAACGAAACGTTGATTGTTATGTAATACGCGTTGACGACCAGCTGTAGCGATTAATTTACCTGTTTTGTAGGTTAAATAGGCTTGGTTGACATCAGTAATTTCCGGATCGGCAACAACGGCATCTGAGCCTGAATAGTTGTTAGTCAAATCATTATAGTCATCAACAATTGCTGTTGTGTTATCAAGTTCAACACCTAATGATAAACCATTAAATTCACCAGTGTTTACTGTTAAGCGGCTTTTTAAAGTTAAGGCTGTTG
>DAINNQ010000008.1:0-20753 GCA_036735825.1 Alteromonadaceae bacterium
GTGTCATCAACCAGAAGGTTTGTATCATCAATAACATAGCCTGTTGCATGAAGGTTATTTTTTCTCAGCCATGTTTGGTAACTAAAACCGCCGATATTTGCCAACCATGGGCGGGCTTTAACCGCACGGTTAATTGCCACTCTTGATTTTGTTTTAGCTCATAAGCGCTGTCTTTCCATGTTAATCTCACCTTGAGCTTTTCAGTTAATAATTGCTTATTTATTTGAGAAACAATGAGGTTGAATCGCTGGGTGGTATTCAGCACTTGAGGGATGTTTTCGACAACACCTTTAACCCGTATTTTTTGACTGATAATTTCAGAGTGAGGGTGTAATTGCTTGTCTAGCTTTGCTTGATAATGATTAGCATGAAATGCCATCCAGCTAATGCCTAGTAAAAAAACACTGAAGTAACGGGCAAAAATTATCCGATAACTTAATAAAACTGTCATGAATAGCGCAGTAAGATAAAATAAAGTTGGCACCAATGGCAAAAACAGTGACAATAACGCACCAAGCAAAAATGAGATGAACCACCGCTCCATAGTGATTTTTATCCTTAATTAGAGACCAATAATTAGAGACCTATGCCTAAAAAAACCATTAAAAAGTTTATGCCCGACCACCATACAATCAAATCGAATAAGTATTTGCAGATTTTTGGTGACTTATTGCATAACGGTAATTTATGGCATTTAAACAGAAAGTCAGTTGCAAAAGCATTCGCGGTTGGTTTATTTTTTGCCTTTGTCCCCGTGCCTTTTCAAATGGTTCTTGCTGCAGGTATTGCTATTATAGTACATGCTAACTTGCCGCTTTCAATTGCCTTGGTTTGGATCACTAACCCATTGACAATGCCAGCAATTTTCTATTTTTGTTACCTTGTTGGCACTTGGGTTTTAAACACGCCCGAGCGAGAATTTGCTTTTGAAGCCAGTTGGCAATGGGTGATTGACAGCGTATCAACCATTGGCCCTTCATTTATAGTAGGATGTGGTGTCTTAGCCGTGGCTTTTTCTCTTATCGGCTATTTTGGTATTCATGCTTTATGGCGATATTCAGTATCAAAAGAATGGAGTAAACGAGCTCATCGAAAGTAAAATAAACATTATTGTTTATTATGAACAACATGCTCCTTCACTTCATCATTATTTCAGTCGTGAATAAAGTACAACAATGGTTCGAACAACGATGGTTCGTCTGCGAATGCTGGGAACAACGAATGTATTTATTTAACCAATTTATCTGAATATTGGGGATACATTAAAGTAACAGGTGATGCAGTAGGCGCTGCTTTAGATGTGCGTTATGACGTAGCGGGTTGTCAATAAACGAACAAGCTTATTTTTAAGTAATCACAGCCATATTCTTTTATGAATATGGCTGTTATAGCTGACCCAACACTTGCGCAGGTTCAATTTTTGTCGCTCGCCACGCTGGGTATAAAGTCGCTATTAAAGTTAACCCTAAAGCAGTAACCAAAGTCACTAAAACATCAGCTTGGTTAACATAGGTCGGTAAAAAATCAATAAAATAAACATCAGCGGATAAAAACTTCACACCCAATAATCGCTCAATGGCGGCGGAAAATTCAGTTAAGTTTAGCGATAAATAAACGCCTAACATACCACCAAAAATGCAACCTAAAACACCGTTAGTAAGCCCTTGTAACATAAAGGTATACATGATGGTTGACGATTTAGCCCCCATGGTTTTTAAAATAGCAATGTCACCTTGTTTTTCATTCACCGCCATAATTAATGTCGATACAATATTAAAACTGGCAACCGCAATCACTAGCACTAAAACAACAAACATCACCATACGCACTAATTGAATATCATTAAATAAATGCCCTTGGCTTCTTGTCCAGTCATAAATATAAAGATAATAATCCAGCGTATTTGCCACTTCACGAGCAACTAATGGCGCACTAAACACATCAGCAACTTTTAACCGTATGCCTTGCACATTATCTTTTGGGTAATGCAGAATATCTGCCGCTTGTTGCAACGAAATATACGCTTGATTACTGTCTATTTCTCCGCCAAATTGATATATACCGACCACAGTAAGGTTACGTTTAACTAACGCACTTATTTGCTGATTTACATGATTTCCTGTTTGCATTGGTGGTAATAACATTTGCACGCTATCACCGAGCGTGAGTTTAAGTTTTTTGGCAATACCAGCACCGATCACAACACTGTTTTCTTGGTATAAATCTAACCAAGAGCCACTTTCAATATAATCAGCAATGGTAGAAACCGATTGTTCTAAAACGGGGTCAACCCCGCGTAATTCAAGCCCTTTAATTTGATCACGCTTTTGCATCATCCCTTGCATTTTGATCACTGGCGCCGCCGCAACTATTTTCGGATGTTGTTGCACTTTTTTAACGGCTGACTGCCAATCATCAATCGGTTCATTAACGCCAATCAATTCCCCATGCGGTACAACAGACAACAAATGTTGAGCCAATGCCCGCTCAAAACCATTCATTGCAGATAACACAATAATTAGAGTCATCACCCCTAAGGCAATACCAATAGTAGAAGAAGCAGAGATAAACGAAGCAAAACCTTTGCCTTGGCGATTAGCAATATATCGAGTGCCTAAAAACACACTTAACGGATTAAACATAAATCATCATTTCCATGGCTAGTTTTCGTATAGCGAGTTTTCGCATAGCCAGTTTTCGCGTGGTGAGTTTTGGCATGATTAGTTTTGACATAGTTAACTATCCGTTAGCGGTTTAAGTTGACCATGATCTAAACGTAGCTGCCTATCCATTCTTGCCGCTAAAGTGAGATCATGAGTAACAATCACAAAGCTCGTATTGACCGTTTGATTAAGCTCTCTTAATAGCTGATAAATTTGCTCTGCGGTATCAAAATCTAAATTTCCTGTTGGCTCGTCAGCTAAAATCAACGAAGGTTTCGTCACTAACGCTCTAGCTATAGCAACCCGCTGGCGCTCACCGCCTGATAACTCTGACGGACGATGATGTCCACGATGAGCCATGTTGACACTAGCTAACATTTCTTCAGCTAATTTTTTAGCCTCTTTAGGTTGGCATCCTCGAATGAGTAACGGCATAGCGACATTTTCAACCGCCGAAAACTCCATCATTAAATGATGAAACTGATAAATAAAACCGATATGCTGATTACGAAATTTTGCTTTTTCTTTATCCGATAATTGATGAATATTGACGCCATCAATGAACACTTCACCCGATGTTGGTGTGTCTAAACCGCCAGCAATATGTAAAAACGTACTTTTACCACAACCTGAACTACCCACTATGGCCAGTAATTCACCTTTCTCTACCGATAAATTTAGATCAAATAAAACGGGCGTTTCTACCTTGCCTTGAAAGTAAGATTTTTTCAGCTGTTTACACTGTAAACCACTACTCATTTCGTAATACCTCAGCTGGTTGCGTATGAGAGGCTCGATACGCAGGATATAAAGTGGCAATAAAACTCATTGCTAATGCAGAACAAGCAATTACCATCACGTGAAAAAGTTGTAGATCAATCGGCAACGCTTGATTGGAGTAACCGCCACCTAATACATTCACGCCTAAAAAAGAAAAGAGACTGTTTAGGTTCAGGGTTAAAATCACCCCAACTATGCACCCTAAAGTTACCCCCAAAATACCATTGATGAGCCCTTGGCTAATGAAAATTTTCATGATCCCTGCTCGGTCCATGCCAAAGGTTTGTAAGATAGCGATTTCACCTTGTTTATCAATAACTACCATCACCAATGCTGAGACGATATTAAACGCCGCCACAGCAACGATTAAACTGAGCATCAGCCACATCATATTTTTCTCCATTTTAACGGCAGAAAAAAGTGTCCCTTGGCTGTCACTCCACGATGTAAAAGATAAATGTTGCAGTGATGCTGGAAGGCTTTCAATAACTGTAGCAGCGTTAAACGCATCATCTAAATACAGCCTTAATTGGCTGACATCACTCTCTGCACGTCTGAGTAATTTCGCGGCGTCTTTTCGGTGAATATAGACCACGCTGTCGTCAACTTGCGAGCCAACATTAAATAAGCCAACAACAGTAAAGGTACGTTGCACGGGGATACGTCCCATGGGGGTAAAGGTGGTTTTATTCGGCAACACTAAGCGAATTTTATCACCCGCTAATAAATCTAACTTTCGTGCCAATGATTGACCGATAATGACAGAATAAGGCGTTGAGTTTAATAAGGAAAAATCTCCTAAAGTCATATGCTGATTAACAATATTGTTACCTTCGAGCTCAGGCGTTATGCCCTGTAATAAAACACCTTGCAATGTAGTGTTTGACATGACCAGCGCTTCATTTTCAATAATAGGCGTGACATTTTCAACGTGAGGAAGTTGACTTAATTGTTGCTGATTTGTTTGCCAGTTTTCAATTTTTTGCCAATGCTCAACTTTTTGAATGTCTTGATTGGTTGAATTGTTTTGGCTTTCTTGAGTTACCACAATATGTGGCACAATGCCTAAAATACGTTTTTTTAAATCGCCTTCAAAGCCATTCATCACTGAAACAACGGTGATCAACGCCGCAACACCTAATAAAATGCCAATGATGGAAAAAAAGGTAATAAAAGAAACAAACCCCGAGCGGTTCCTACTTCTACTATAACGAAGACCAATAAAAAAACTAACAGGATGAAACATTTAGCTTAACTTTAAATAAAAAAAACACAGGTAAAATAAAGGCAAAAGCATATCACAAAGAGTGAATGATTAACGAATAATTGTTTTACACCAAATTTCGGGTTGATTATTTACCAGAATTGTCCAGACTTAAGTTATCAATGCAACGGATGCGTAACTAATGACAACTAATCTTCTTGATATGACAAAAAGCTTTAACTCAAGCGATTACATAGAACTAGAACAACAGATTCTTTCACTTAAGCGAAGCAGTGATTTAGAGCGCGGTCGCAGTGAAGTATTACGCATGGTAGCTCAAGGTGAAGATATTGAAGTTATTCTCAAAACCTTGTGTAAAAATGCGCGCCACCACAATCCAGAGCTCTATTGTTCTATCTTAAAATTAGACACAGAAAACCAGTCTCTTCACCCGCTAGCATCATATGGACTCCCTCAATTTTACTGTGATGCACTTGATGGCGTAAAAATAGGTTCAAGCGTGGGCTCATGTGGTACCGCTGCATTTACAGGTAAACGTATTATTGTTGAAGATATAAATACTCACCCTTATTGGTCACAATATAATGAATTAGCATTAGGCGCCGGTTTACAATCCTGTTGGTCAGAGCCTATCTTTGATAAAAACGGCGATGTTTTAGGCACATTTGCTATTTATTACAGCACCCCAAAATCTCCTTCAAAAGATGATATCCAGTTCATTGAAGTTAGTGCCAATTTAGCCGCAGTCGTGTTTGATAATATCCAAATTCGAGAAGATCTTATCAAAGCCAATAATAAATTAGCGCAAACTGTTGATCAGCGCACCAAAGAGCTTGAACAAGCCAATCAAAAACTGGTCAACATGCTTAATAACCAATCGCAAACACATTTACAACATATTAAAGCTGAAAAAATGATGACGACAAAAAGCTTAATTTCTGGTTTTGCTAGCGACATTAGCAACCCGCTAAGCATTGCTTTAACGGCTATTGGTGCAGCTGAGGCTAAATTATCAGATATCACTTCACAAGTATCATCGGGAAAACTTAAAAAAACGACGTTACTGAATTTAACTGACGCTATCGCTCAAGCAATTTCCATCAACCAAGAAAAACTATTACAAGCGACAAACTTTCTTTCTAAATTTCACGACATCAACATTAACCCTACTCAAGAATATCAACCGTTTCAACTGACAACGCTTTTTGATGAACTTGAGCATGTAATCAACGAAGAGGCTCATCAACATACTATTCATTTTGAAGCTTCAAAAGTATTAGTACCATTCTCAAAAGACGCATTATGGCAAGTCATTTACCAACTCATTGATAACTCAATTATTCATGGTTTTGAAAATATAGAGCAAGGTAATATTTTCATCAGTGGTTCACAAACGAAAGATGCCATTATTATTAATTATCATGATGATGGCTGTGGTATTTTGCCAGACATGGAAACGGAAATTTTTGAGCCTTTTTATTCCACGAAAAAAGAACATGGCTATACTGGCTTAGGATTGAATTTCATTTCTAATCTATTATCAACGAACTTAAATGGTGAAATTCGATTAATACCGTCTCCAAAAGGTGCCCGCTTTGAAATTACTTTATCTATTCAACAGTAAATAAAAGACTAAGCCGTTTGCACGACTGCATGTTGATCATTTAGTTGTACTCAAACTTCCTGAAAAAAGGACAACTCAATCAGCTTATTTGCTGTCCTTAAACACTTCAAATAATCTACAATGCCAATAGAAGTAATGAATTGGTCACATTAACATCAATAAAAAAGAGTAACAACATCAATCTGTTATTACCCTTTTAGATATCTAGAAACTTGTCTTAACGCGACTTTAAAATAAAGCTTTAGTGGTTCTCAGACACCATATTGACGGTATATTTTGGAATTTCTACCACTAAGTCTTCGTTTGCTACTTTTGCTTGACAGCTAAGGCGTGATTCTGGCTCTAAGCCCCACGCTTTATCCAGTAAGTCGTCTTCAAGTTCATCGCTTTCTTCTAATGAATCAAAGCCTTCTCGCACAACAACATGACACGTTGTACAAGCACACACTTTTTCACAAGCGTGTTCTAAATCAATGTCATTTTTAAGAATAACGTTTAAAACACTTTCACCTGTTTCGGCATCTAACACTGCGCCATCAGGGCATAATTCTTCATGAGGTAATACGATAATTTTCGGCATTTTATTCTCTACGCTGTTCTTTAACTGATGTTCAAAAATTTAATTTTTAAAGTACATAGTTGTTAACACGTTAAATGTTATCAACCGTTTGTCCTGATAATGCGGTTCTAATTGAGGCATCCATTCTACGCTCGGCAAACTCAGCCGTGCTGTGGTTTAATGTTTCTATTGCCTTTTCAATACCATCAGTATCATTGGTTATGCTTATTTTTGCTAATTCATTGATCGCTTGATTGATGGTCAATAATTCTTGCTCGGTCAATAATGCACTATCAGCAGCTAATGCAGATTGAACAGACTCGATCACTCTTGCTGCTTCAACTTGCTGCTCTTTTAACATACGCGCTTGTATGTCTTCTTCAGCATTTAGCATTGATGCTTTTAACATCTCAGCTATTTCATTTTCAGCTAAACCAAAAGACGGTTTTACTTCAATGCTCGCTTCAACACCTGTTGATTTTTCCATAGCGGATACTTCAAGCAAGCCATCAGCATCAACTTTAAATGTTACGCGAATATGCGCAGCACCTGCTGCCATAGGTGGAATATTTCGAAGTTCAAAACGCGCTAATGAGCGACAGTCATCAACTAATTCACGCTCACCTTGTAATACATGAATCACCATTGCTGTTTGGCCGTCTTTAAACGTGGTAAATTCTTGTGCTTTGGCTACAGGAATGGTGGTGTTGCGCGAAATCACTTTTTCAACTAATCCGCCCATGGTTTCCAAACCTAATGACAACGGAATAACATCTAACAACAACATATCATTATCAGGCTTATTACCCGCTAAAATATCCGCTTGAATAGCCGCACCAATAGCAACCACTTTGTCTGGGTTAATTGAGGTTAACGGTTTTCTGCGAAAAAACGCTTCAGTTTCAACTCGCACTAATGGCACACGAGTTGAACCACCCACCATAACCACTTCTTTGACTTCACAAGTTTCAATGTCAGCATCTTTAAGCGCACGACGACACGCACGCATAGTTTTTGCTACTAAAGCTTTAATTAATTGTTCAAATTCATTTCTAGAGATGGTGTATTGCCATGAATTTTTTTCATCAAGCTGCAACGCAATGTCATGCGTTTGTTGATCGGTTAATGCCTCTTTAGCGATACACGCCTGCTCTGTTAATTGACGTTCCATTGATGGAGATAAAGGGCGCGATAGTTGTGCTTTTTCGATAATAAAATCAACTAAGGCAACATCAAAATCATCACCGCCTAAAGCTGAATCACCGCCTGTTGCTAATACTTCAAACACCCCTTTATTAAGGCGTAAAATAGAAATATCAAACGTACCACCACCTAAGTCATAAACGGCAATAACACCTTCTTGACCACTGTCTAAGCCATACGCAACCGCTGCGGCTGTAGGTTCATTTAACAAGCGTAACACTTTGATGCCAGCAAGTTTTGCGGCATCTTTGGTACTTTGTCGTTGGGCATCATCAAAATACGCAGGAACTGTAATCACCACGCCGGTAAGTTCACCACCTAAAGCTTGTTGCGCTCTTTTATTTAGAGATTTCAGTATTTCTGCTGAAACTTGTACCGGATTAATATTCCCTGAACGCGTGACAAAGCTGGGATGATTTTCATCTCCACAAAAATCATAAGGAAGAGAATGATACTTACTTTGAATGTCACTTAACGAGCGACCAATTAAGCGCTTTGCTGAAACAATTGTATTTTGAGGATCAGATACTGCCAATTGCTTGGCTTGCTTACCAACAATAATCTCTTCAGCTTGATAACTTACTACCGAAGGTAAAATGTCATCTTCAAACTCATCATTGATAGTTTCAGCTAAACCACTTTTAACGGTTGCGATTAATGAATTTGTCGTACCTAAATCAATACCTGCGGCAAGACGGTGTTCATGAGGAACTGTACTTTGTCCGGGTTCTGCAATTTGTAATAACGCCATTTTGGGGCTCGTTTTGTAAAAAGAGGAAAAAAGTTAATCGTCAAATAATAAGTCTTCTAAACGATCTAATTCTAAATGAAGTTTTTGATAAAATTTTAATTTTCTTAATAATTCACAGGCTTGTTTATTCGATGCTTCAGAGTTTTCAAATAGCGCTACTTGCATTGCCTTAAACAACTGCTCAAATTCTATTTCTAATACTTGAGAGACTTCAAAAACTGCGGCGTTGATGTCGTCAGCAAATTTAATTTCCGCTAACATTTCGCGCAATTCCATTTGACGCATTAAAAACGCATTATCGCTAAACGTTGATTGCTCATTAGGGATAGAAACACCACGTATTTCTAGCATGTATTCAGCACGTTTTAACGGTTTTTTTAATGTTTGATAGGCGTCATTAACGAGCGTGGATTTTTTAGCCGCTAATAATTGCTCTTGTGAAGAGGCATGGGTAAAACGATCTGGATGAACACTTTTTTGTATCGCTTGGTAACGCTCGGTTAACCGTTCAATGTCGATGGAAAACTTTTCTTCAAGGCCAAAAATTTCAAAATAGTTCACAACTTAACCTTTAACTTAAACCTTAACTTTCACTAATAGAGATTAACGTCAAGCGGTTAACTCAGATTAGCGTTAAAACCTACTCACCAAAACTTCTCATACCAAAGACGCTTTAGTAGCGAAAATTAAAACAACCATGTAAAAGTGCGCCACAAAGACGCACTGACATTTTTAATGGTGGGAGATTATACATTAAAGCTTTCACCGCAACCACATTCGCCTTTCGCATTCGGGTTGGTGAATTTAAAACCTTCGTTTAAGCCTTCTTTAACAAAATCTAACTCAATGCCATTTAAATAAACCAAGCTTTTAGCATCGATAATAATATTGACATCATCAATGGCAAAAAGAGAGTCATCTTCATTAAGCTCATCAACAAATTCAAGTACGTAGGCTAATCCAGAACATCCTGTTGTTTTGATGCCTAATCGTAAACCTAAACCTTTGCCGCGGTTTTCAATAAAAGTTCTCACTCTCTCAGACGCTGCAGGCGTCATTGTTACACTCATTGACTAACCTACCTTTTATGCGTGTTTTGAACGATAATCTTCGATTGCTGCCTTGATGGCGTCTTCTGCTAAAATTGAACAATGAATTTTAACCGGAGGCAATGCTAACTCTTCAGCAATGGCTGTATTTTTAATTTGGCTTGCTTCGTCAATTGACTTGCCTTTTACCCACTCAGTTACTAATGAGCTTGAAGCAATAGCCGAACCACAGCCGTATGTTTTAAATTTTGCATCCTCAATAATGCCAGCATCAGAAATTTTCAATTGCAATTTCATCACATCACCACAAGCTGGTGCACCAACCATACCCGTTGCCACTTGAGGATCATTTTTGTCCATTGAACCTACGTTACGTGGGTTTTCATAATGGTCGATAACTTTTTCGCTGTAAGCCATAATATTTCTCCTAGTATCACACTGTTATTAGTGTGCTACCCATTCAACTGAGACTAAATCAATACCATCTTTGTACATTTCCCAAAGTGGTGACATGTCACGTAAGTGACCAATTGCTTTTTGAATAATTTCTATTGCGTAATCAATTTCTTCTTCGGTAGTAAAACGACCAAAACTAAAACGAATTGAACTATGTGCCATCTCGTCATTCAGCCCTAAAGCTCGTAAAACATATGACGGTTCTAAGCTTGCTGATGTACATGCTGAACCTGATGATACTGCTAAATCTTTTAACGCCATGATCAACGACTCACCTTCAACAAAGTTGAAGCTGACATTTAAATTGCCAGGATAACGCTTGTCAAAATCACCGTTGACAAAAACTTGTTCCATTTGGTTTAAGCCTTGCCATAAACGATCACGCATTTTAGTTACATGCGCTAAATCTTGCGCCATTTCTTCTTTTGCAATGCGACACGCTTCACCCATACCCACAATTTGATGGGTAGGTAATGTACCACTACGCATACCACGCTCATGGCCACCACCGTGAGTTTGTGCTTCAAGACGAATACGCGGCTTACGACGAACATATAACGCGCCGATGCCTTTTGGACCATACATTTTATGTGCAGAAATAGACATTAAATCCACTTTCAGTGCTTGCATATCAATATTGATTTTTCCGACACTTTGCGCAGCATCAACATGAAAAACAATTTTACGCGCACGGCACATTTCACCAATTTCAGCGATGTCTTGAATAACACCAATTTCATTGTTCACGTGCATAATACTGACAAGCACTGTGTCATCACGCATTGCATCTTGTAGCTTATTTAAGTCAATTAAACCGTTATCTTCAGGCGATAAATACGTCACTTCAAACCCTTGACGCTCTAGTTCACGACAAGTATCAAGAACGGCTTTATGTTCTGTTTTACAAGTAATAATATGCTTGCCTTTTTTATGATAAAAATTAGCAGCACCTTTGATAGCTAAGTTGTCTGATTCTGTTGCACCAGACGTGAAAACGATTTCACGCGGATCAGCATTTAATAATTCAGCAATTTGATTACGAGCAATATCAACTGCTTCTTCTGCTTGCCAGCCGAATTTGTGAGAACGAGACGCTGGGTTTCCGTAAAAACCATCGGTGGTCATGTATTGCATCATTTTTTCAGCAACGCGTTTATCCACTGGGGTTGTTGCTGAATAATCAAAATAAATAGGAAGCTTCATTGGGCTAACTTTCTCCAACTAATTAACTGCGCTAACAGTCTTGAACTATATACGTGGTCGAAATTAACGTTTCAAAAGAAGGTTTAGAACCTGATAATTTCTGCTCATCATCTTGTCTTTGTGAAACCATTTTGACATTACTTTCTTCAACGAGCTCAGATAAAGTAATACCTTTTAAGAATTCTTCAATTTTTTGGCTCAGTCCTTCCCATAACGTATGAGTTAAACATTGATGGCCTGATTGGCAATTGCCTTTTCCACCGCATTTGGTGGCATTTACACTTTCGTCTACGGCGCTGATAACTTCTGATACAGCAATTTGAGCTGAGCATCTGCCAAGACGATAACCACCGCCTGGGCCTCTAATACTGGTGACTAAACCATGTTTACGTAAACGAGAAAATAACTGCTCTAAATAAGATAATGAAATCCCTTGACGCTGAGAAATATCAGCTAAAGACACAGGGCCAGTTGATGCATGTATAGCAACATCAAGCATAGCTGTAACGGCATAACGCCCTTTAGATGTAAGTTTCATTCATAACCTCTGTGAAATTGCCGCGCAATTTTACATAACCCTACAAAATAGTCAAATTAATACCCGACTATAATACTCAAGTATTATATCTCCTATTGAGTGATTACTCAATAAATACTTGAGCGTTTTACTCAAGTATTTACGATAAGGCTTTAACTGAAATGAATCATTGGGATTTCACAAATAGATAACAAGAAATCTAGGGTCTGTTAATTTTAAGATGAATAAAATAAAGCAACACTTTTAAATTTCTGGATCGAAAGCTTCCACGTGTGATTTTCGACGAATGGCTGCCGCTTTCTCGTCTTCATCAAACTCGCCCACTCTTAATTCGGGTAATGCTTCTTGGCACACTTCACCACCTAGGCGATTTACTTCTTTGCAAATAACACCCACTTTATCATCCATTAAATGCATGTGATCAAGTAATCGGCCTATCGCTTTAGCAACAGGATCAGGGTTATCAGCTGAAACGGCATAAGCGTCAAAGCCAAATTTTTGAGCTGCTTGGGCGCGTTTTTCTTGATCGGTATTGTCTTTATTAGGATTGACAATTCTCGCGGGAATACCAACGGCAGTTGCATTTTCGGGTACGTCTTTTACCACAACTGAATTTGAGCCAACTTTACCACCTTTGCCAATGGTAATAGGCCCTAAAACTTGTGCGCCTGCACCAATAACAACGTTGTCTTCTAACGTTGGATGGCGTTTACCACCATTCCAGCTCACACCACCAAGCGTTACGCCATGATAAATAGTCACGTCATTACCAATTTCAGCCGTTTCTCCAATCACAACGCCCATACCATGATCGATAAAAAAGCGTCTGCCTAAGGTGGCACCAGGGTGAATTTCAACGCCTGTTAACCAGCGAGAGAATGTTGATAATAAACGCGCTAACAATTTCCAATCAGCTTTCCAGAGTTTATGACTTAACCTATGGATCCAAATAGCATGCATGCCCGGGTAATTGGTAAGTACCTCAAAACATGTTCGTGCTGCAGGATCTCTATCAAAGACACTTTTGATATCTTCTTTGATACGGCTAAACATAATCACTCTTTCCTTAATCTACTCGTAAAATTGCGTGATATCGCAATTAATCTAAATTTCGTTTGGCGGCTTTTTCTACTGAAGACAAAATGCCACGCCACATTTTCACTTCTTTGGTATCTGGTCGCGCACGATTAATAAACCGGCGTAACTTTGTCATCACTAATCCTGGATGAGCAGCAACAATAAATCCTGTTGCCTTTAGCGCTTGTTCAAAATGTTCAAACATTCGCTCCGTTTCTTCTACAACGGGATATTCATCTTCATTTAATGCTTCAAGATTGTCATTCGTTGCTTTGGGCTCATTTTTATGATGAACCGCATTCTCTTGTGCAAGAAAAGCCATTCGCACTTCATAACTTAATGTTTGTACTGCCATGGCTAAATTCAATGAACTGTATTCAGGGTTTGCAGGAATTTGCACATGATAATGACACAACTGCAACTCTTCATTGGTTAAGCCGCTACTCTCACGACCAAAAACTAAAGCAACGGGGTAATTACCTACTTCAGCAATTAACTTTTCTCCGCATTCCCTTGGGTCTAACATCGGCCAAGGCAATGTCCGTGAACGAGCACTGGTGCCAACAACTAAACCACAATCGGTAATGGCTTCTTCTAAAGTATCAACCACAATGGCATTAGCCAAAACATCTGTTGCCCCAGCGGCTAACGCTTGAGCTTGCCCATTGGGCATTTCAATTGGGTTTACCAAAACTAACTGGCTTAAGCCCATCGTTTTCATCGCTCTAGCAGCTGAACCAATATTGCGGCAATCAGAAGTGTTGACTAAAACGATACGAACTGAATTTAACATTATCTCTTAATCTCTTTTGTAGATGATTTCTCTTTTAGCAATCATCAATTAAGCATCTATCTAGACGGCTAAAAATTTTGATAATATTAACACAAAAAAGATACCTCTGTACGATGAAAATATCATCTCATTTATATTAATTTTCTAGTGTTAATCATTCTGATTTAGACATTAAATGTATAAGCAAAATTGTCAGTAAAAATTTCTGCCCCATTTAAGCATTTTGTACTATAACTCATGCATCTGTAGGTGATTATAAAATACTCGCTTATATGGGTGGAAGTTGTTATAATGCGCGCCGCTAATTTCTGAGTGGAGAAATTAGGTCTCGTTCTTTTACAAAATTGTTTAATTATTAAGGTGATGGTATGCATCCTATGCTAAATATTGCTGTGCGCGCTGCGCGTACTGCTGGTAACGTTATTGTACGTGCGTTTGAACAAGTAGATAAAATTGAAATTGAATCGAAAGGAACAAACGATTTTGTCACTAATGTCGATGTAGCTGCGGAACAAGCTGTTATTGATACGATTCGTAAATCTTATCCAAATCATGCAATCATTGGTGAAGAAACTGGCTTAACTGAAGGCACAGATAACGACTACCAATGGATTATCGATCCCCTTGATGGTACAACAAACTTTGTAAAAGGCATTCCTCACTTTGCCGTTTCAATTGCTTTAAAAGTTAAAGGTAAACTCGATCAAGCGGTCGTTTACGATCCAATCCGTGGTGAATTATTTACGGCTAGCCGAGGTAAAGGCGCGCAATTAAATGGTTTTCGTATTCGTGTGAAACAAAACAAAGAATTAACTGGTGCTATTTTAGCGACAGGCTTCCCATTTAAACAAAAGCAGCACATGGCTGCTTATATGAATATTTTCCAAGCATTATTCACTAAAACTTCTGATATGCGCCGTGCTGGTTCTGCTGCTCTAGATTTAGCTTATGTTGCCGCTGGACGCGTTGATGGCTTTTTCGAAATTGGTTTAAAGCCTTGGGATACCGCGGCAGGTGAATTATTAATTATTGAAGCTGGTGGTTTAGTGACAGATTTTGTTGGTGGTCATAATCACGGCCAATCAGGTAATGTTGTTGCAACTAGCCCACGTTTATTAAAAGAAATTTTAAAAGATATCCGCCCACACTTAGGTGATGCGTTAAGTAAGTAATTTTTATCATCAAAAAGCATAAACTTTCTGTTTTTTTGATGACTTTTATGTCTTTTGAAGTTTTAGATTTCTGAAAAGAAAAAGGTACACTGATTTATTCAGCGTACCTTTTTTCTTTTCCAGAGGAATTTTTTTCTGCTAAAAATACCAGTAATTGCTCTTGTTCAAGCGGACGACTATACCAATACCCTTGAATTTCATCACAGCCCATTGCCGTTAAAATATCAACATGTTCTTTTTCTTCAACACCTTCAGCGATTAACGATAACCCCAAATTTTTTCCTAAGCTGATGATGGTATTTATGATGGATTTATCTTCATCATTATTATGACAATCTCGAATAAATGATTGATCGATTTTTAACTTATCAACGGGGAATTGTTTTAAATAAGAAAGTGAAGAATAACCTGTACCAAAATCATCAATCGAGAGTTCAACGCCCAGTTTTTTCAGATGATTTAATACCGAAATAGTATGTTGTTCATTGTGCATAAACACGCCTTCGGTAATTTCTAATTCTAAGTTTTTAGCTGGAAGCTCACTTAACTTTAACGCATCTTTTACCGTTTGAATAAATTGCGGATGAGAAAACTGTCGAGGTGAAACATTCACCGCAACAACAATATCTTGATAACCTTTTTGTACAAGTTTTTTAGCAAAAAGACACGCTTGCTCTAAAATCCATTGACCAATGGGCACGATCAAACCTGACTTTTCTGCTAAAGGAATAAATTCAGCAGGAGAAACAATTTGTTGACCGTTGCGCCAACGCACTAAAGTTTCAATCCCAGTAATTTTATTATCATTTAACGAAAGCTGCGGCTGAAACATTAAAAACATTTCATCTAATACAATCGCATGTCTCAATTTATCGATGAGCAGCATGCTTTTTTCTACATCTAAGGCGTAGTTTTCATTAAACAAACAGTAGTTTTCATGTTCACTATGACTGGCTATCGATAACGCTATGTGCGCATTTTTGATCAAGCTATTATGATCTTCCCCGTGCTCAGGAAAGAGAGCAAAACCAAAATCAATCTCAACAAAAAATTCGCCATATTTAGTGACTAACGATTTTTCTGCCTTGTTAGTAATGTTTTTCACTAACTTTTGCAAAGTCAACGTAGATAATGAATCATTACAAACCACGGCAAATTCACTTTCATTGGTATGGTACAAATGTACGCCATCAGGTAACGTTTTAGCAATGACATTGGCGGCACATCTCACTAAAGCGGAAACAACATCACCACCTAAACTACTGACTTTCTCATCAAAATGTCTGATGGCGATCACCCCGATAGAAAACTTTGTTTGGGCGGCAATCAATTCATCTAAATGCTCATTCAAGCGATATTGGTTTGGTAAAAGCGTTTCTTGATGGGTAAACGCTAATTGCTGAATTTCCTGTTCAGCCATTACTTGCTCAGTAACATCTTTTATATGAATATCATAGGCATCTAACTCTTTATGCCAGTAGATGCTAGTTTGCAGTATTCGGTTTCAAATTGTTGTTCTAACACTGCATTATTTTTCTGGGTTAGACTGATCGATTGCCTTAACGAAATGAAATTACTCGGCAATAGTTTTTCGACATCCTCTTCGTTATAACCGACGCAGCGTAATAATTTTGCACAGGCAGGATTAGAATAAGTCACTTCTCCTAAATTATTCACACTTAAAATGGGATTAGGATTACGTTCAGAAAATAAAGCAAGGCGAGTACTTTTTGCTTGATTAAGAATATATTGGCGTATGTACCAAGAAACAATGCCTGCAACAAGCACGATAAACACACCATAAAGCACAACCACCCAATGGGCAAAAGACATCTGCGCTAAGGTTTTGCCATGCCCTTCTTCTACGGTTGCTTTTGTTTGCCCTTCAATGATTTTTAATGTCGGTAATAAATCACGACGGATTTCAGAAATATTGTGTAAAATCGCACGCATTTCATCCCAGTTGTCTTCTTGAATTTGCATCGATTGATGAAACATCTCAAAAAGTTGTTCAATATTCTCCTGCTTTTTCAAAATGATACTTGCCTGTTCAGCAAAACGGTCTTGCGAGCGAATTACAGTGAAATGCATCGCAAATGAATTCCTAATTTCAGTGGATGACTTTAAAAACTCATCATCATTTTGCGAGCTGTAATATTCATAAATAATCCGTTCTTGCTCACTTAAATCAGCAATTAATTCATTGATGCTGATGAGGATGGGGATGCGATACTCGACTAAATCTACAGCATTGACTCTGACTTTTTCATTTGATTGATATACGATGAACGATAAAGAAAGCCCCATGACGATAGCTAATCCAGCTAGCAATGAAGCACGCATCAAATAGGGTTTTACGATGGAATTCATTAACAGTTCCCTTTTCCTCTTATGGTAATGGACAGAGGCATCCTCGAAAAACTTCCAAATTAATATTTTAAAGTTAGCTCAATCTACAAATTTAGTTAAGTAATTGTTATATATTATTTAGTTCCTTAATTCATTTAGTATAAATGAACTTTATCGATAACTAAGAGGAAAAGCGTCTAGAACAACTAATATTTACATTGGAATGAAAAAGAATTTATCTTTAATATAGCTTTATCTATCGGTTTGCTTCACCTCACTAATATGCTTTTACCAAATACTGAAAAACAACCCTTTAATTACGGAGACGTAGCGTTAGTTGGCACAGGCCCAGGTGATCCTGACTTATTAACCTTGCAAGCTTATCGTTTTATTCAACAAGCTGATGTGGTTATTTATGATCGTTTAGTCAGCCAAGCCATTATGGCGTTGGTGCCTGAAAAAGCTGAACGTATTTATGTAGGAAAAAAGCAAGCTGACCATCGCGTACCACAAGATGACATTAACCAATTATTAGTTGACCATGCAAAGCAGATAAAAAAAGTCGTACGGTTAAAAGGCGGAGACCCTTTTGTTTTTGGCCGTGGCGGAGAAGAAGCTCAATTTGTTTTAAAAAATAAAATTGCCTGCCATATTATCCCCGGCATGACCGCCGCATCAGCCTGTACAAGTTATGTTGGTATTCCGCTAACACATCGACAAGTTGCGCAAAGCTGTACTTTTATCACAGGTCACGTAAAGGATTGCGGAGAATTAGATTTACCTTGGCAAACACTGAATGATAAAAAACAAACCGTTGTTTTTTATATGGGCATTAAAAGCTTGCCTGTCATTGCCAAGCAATTAATTGCTGCTGGGCGAGATAAAGAAACACCCGCCGCGCTTATTCATAAAGGCACGACACCAGAGCAAAAAGTGTATAGAGGCACGTTAAGTACACTTGAAACTATGGTAGAGCAGTATCAAATTAAACCACCTACCTTGATAGTGATTGGTGATGTAATTAACATCTTTGACGAGCAACATTTAAAAAATGTTGGCTATTTACAGCCATAACGCTACGACTACTTTCGATGACTGACTATCGATAAGCACATGTTGAGTTGTTGAACTAACAATTGAAAAATATTGAATTCAGCAACTGTTATATCTCCTTTCAGTCGATTTTTGATGCCGCAGACAAAACCAATACATTTATCATTAATACTCACTGGCGCGGCGATCATTTTATTACCATTGAGCATCTCAGTGATGTCTTTGGTCATAAAATCACGAATCGCTTTATCTTCTATGTCATTAACCAACACAGCTTTACGTTCGAATAATGCTTTACGAAAAATATTGTTACTATGAGTTATGTTAGTCGTGAACGTATAATCTTCTTTAACAGTCAAATAACTGTATGAAAACCTACAACTAACGGTAGATTTATCTTTTGATAAAAATAAAAAACAATTGCGCTCAAACTCCAGTGCTTGAGAGATCCCCATTAAGCAGGTTTGTAAAAATTCGTTAATGTCTTGGCTAGTAACGCACAATTGCGTCAAACTTTGGATAACTTCTAATTGGATCGCTTCTTTGCTTAGTTGTGGCTCACCATAAGCCGGTTCTAAAACATCATTAAAATCGGCCAGGCTAGGTAAAGGTTTAAGATGATCTATTAGCGTTTTTGCACCGTAAGAGTTCAATAACTTTATTGAACGCTCTCGCGTTAATTCAATGCTATAACGGAGTTTGCGATCACTGATTTTCATCAAATCAGCGATCTCTTTCATGATGCGCTCAAATTGCTCCGCTGATTTAGGCGGGCTATCGATATATTGGCTTAACTTGGTTGCTAAAAAGATCACCTGCATTTCTTTGGTGCGTAAATGTGGCTCATCAAATGATTTAATTAACAACTCACCCAACTTCCATTTTTGCGCTAAACCTATGCTTAATTCGGCAAAGGAAATTCCTAACATTTCTTCACTTTTTTGCTGGTATTCTTTTTCAGGGAGGTGAATATAATGCAGAATTTCTTCGTTCAAATCAGAGCCTATGCCCCAAAATGCCGTTTCACCAACATTATGCAACATACTCGCTAAATACAATTCTTCTTGGATATCATCACTGTACTCTGGCACCATCATCTTCGCTAATTGGCCGGCAAAGAAAGAACGCGACATTAACCGTTTGATACGATTATATATTGGCAAGCCAAGTCGTTCATTCTTTAACAAACCATCAATGATTTTTGAGGTTAAGCAAATATTCTTAACCGCTTGAATACCTAACACTACAGTAGCTCTAGATACTGTGGTAATGGTTGATACGCCTATACGATTGCTGCTATTGGCAACTTTCATCACACAGGTCGACAAGGCCTGATCATGTAAAATTGCTTTACTTAATTTAGGCAATGAAGATACATCATCGTTTTCAAATTTTTCTAGTAAACGAGCAGTAGATGTTAATGCTGGCAATTCCTGTTGCGCGATAAATTCAATCCATTGTTCTCTCGTATTTAAATTCAAGCTATTCAATATTAAACTCTTTTTAAAGACCAATGCCTTACTTTATTTGTAGACTGATATACCATGCTACACAAATTTTATCGATAAAAACTCATCTCTCATTTATATATTCGCTTAGTAGTTAAGCAAATTCATACAAAAACGATCACCGTAGCTGTCCACAAGCATGCAGCTACGCCAGCGGCAAAGGTTGCAGGAACAAGTTGTGATTTAACATGATCCATTAAATCGCAACCTGTGGTCATCGAACTTAAAATCGTGGTATCTGAAATTGGTGAACATTGATCGCCATAAACACTACCGTTTAATACCGTGGCAAAACAAACCATCATAAACAACTCAGGATTCGCCAATTCTTGTGACTGACAAATAGCCCAAGCCAACGGCATAGCTAGTGGAAAAGCAATGGCATAAGTGCCCCAACTCGTCCCTGTAGAAAAAGCAATAACCATAGTGATCAACTGTAAAATAACGGGTAATGCCCAAAACGGTAATTGCTCACCAAGTTGCGAAACTAAATAAAGCCCGCCACCTATTTCTTTACTTATTGTGCCAATGATCACCGCCAGCATTAAAATAACGGAAGCGACAACAACCCCTTTCAGACCATTACCAAAACCATCAATGACATCAAATAACGACATCCCTTTCGCTAATGCAATAAAGGCTGAAAGCAATAATGCCGCACCAAATGCCCAATTCACTTTGGGAGAATCAAAAGCAACAAAGGTCAATACCGCCGTTAAAACGAGAGTCATTAAAGGCAGAATAAACTCA
>DAINNQ010000009.1:0-5496 GCA_036735825.1 Alteromonadaceae bacterium
GCACTCTCCTTGATAAACATCAAAATATCTATATCAATATCTAATTCCTCAGATTCTTTACAATAAGACTATTTATTAGGATGGCTTATGAGATACTCTCCCTTTAACAATAATTTGTAGAACTCTATGGCTAAAGATCCGATAAAAAAGCTTATTGCTAAACACGAAAAACTTGTGCATAGCGAAAACATGAAAGTTGATTCACATGTACAACGTGAAAAAGATGATTGGTTTATCAATACAATCATGCTTGATGGTATTACAATTCCTTTTAAATACAACAGAAAAAAACGCTATAAATCGCTTAATGGACAAAGAGTCAATGTGACTTATTACCCTGAAACAGAAGTTATCGCAGGAATGGAAATCGAGATAATGAAAGTAGTAAGAATAAAAGTGAGTTAATAGTGTATTAGGTTCTAACTATTATCATTATTAGTTATTTCGAGTATAAAAAATAACTATTTGCGCATAATTTTCAATCAACTCTTGACGAACGCTTAGACTTCTTTCATAAATAAGGTATCAACAATAAAAATAATAACGTTGATCAACGAATGCTAACGGTATTTTTTTGTACCGCTTAGAGAATATATTGGGGACAGAGCAAGAGGTAATATTATGATATTAAATCATATTTGGGGGCTTTACGCTCATCCAAAAGAAGAATGGCAAACCATTGAAAAACGTCATGAAAGCTTAACCTATAGTGTTGTACACATTTTAGTTGTCGCACTTATTCCAGCTATATGCAGCTATTATGCTACAGCACAAATTGGCTGGGCAATTGGCGCTGGAGATGCAATTAAAATATCAGAATCAAGTGCAATAGCTATGTCAGTTGCTATGTATTTAGGGCTTTGTGCAGGTGTTTTTGCTTTAGCGTACTTAATTCAATGGATGGCTCAAACATTTGATGCTTCACCTGATTTTACTCAATCATTAGAACTAGCAGCCTATACCGCAACCCCTTTATTAATGGTAGGCATTACCGCTTTATATCCTGTGTTATGGTTTGTTGCTATTTCAGGTTTAGCGGCATTAAGTTACTCCGTTTATTTACTGTATTCAGGTATTCCAATCATGATGAATATTCCTGAAGAGAAAGGTTTTATTTATGCAAGCTCTGTAGTCACATGTGGTTTAGTGTTACTGGTAGCTCTGATGGCAATTAGTGCAATCATGTTTGGCATGGGCTTCGGTACAGAATATATCGCTTAACCTAACTAAAATAGGTTAATTTAATTCAACACAATTCAATGAATTTCTAGCTAACATATTCATTCAGAAAATCAAAAACGCTCCCAAAGGAGCGTTTTTTTTATGAGCGTAATATGCTTGCTATATGTTATTTGCAGTGCTTATTCAGCACCTTCGTTATGCATATCAATAATTGAATCGGCGTTTTTATCCGAATTTTCTTTCGTTTCGTTATTACGCATCGCGTCTAATTTTTCTAAATAATTTTGATCGATATCATTAGTAATATACTGACCATTAAATACTGATGTTTCAAATTGTTTAATATCTGGGTTTGCAGCAGACACAGCACTTTCGAGATCAGCTATAGATTGGAATATTAATTTATCAGCACCGATGAGTTGGCAGATATCGTCAAGCTCACGACCATGAGCAATAAGTTCTGTTGCACTTGGCATATCAATACCGTACACATTGGGAAATCTTATCTCTGGGGCCGCTGACGCGAAGTAAACTTTTTTAGCTCCTGCAGAACGAGCCATTTCAATGATCTGCTCTGATGTTGTGCCTCTTACAATAGAGTCATCAACGAGTAAGACATTTTTTCCTGCAAACTCAGTTGAGATAGCGTTTAGTTTTCTACGGACAGATTTTTTACGTTGCTCTTGACCAGGCATGATAAAAGTACGACCAATATATCGGTTTTTTACAAAACCTTGGCGATATGGCAATCCTAACGTTTGAGCTATTTGTAAAGCACTATCACATGAAGTTTCAGGGATCGGAATAACCACATCAATGTCTTCATCAGCCCATTCTTTCGCGATTTTTTCCCCGAGTTTTTTACCCATTTCTAAGCGAGAACCGTATACCGAGATTTTATCCATTGCAGAATCAGGGCGAGCAAAGTAGACATACTCAAAAATACACGGGCAGAATTTAGGGTTTTCAGCACATTGCTTGCTGTAAAGTTGACCATCTTCAGTAAATAAAATCGCTTCACCTGGGGCAACATCACGCACAAATTCAAAATCACATGCGTCTAGTGCCACAGATTCTGATGCAATCATGTATTCTGTGCCATTTTCTGTTTGGCGTTTACCAAACACTAATGGACGAATACCATTGGGATCTCGAAAGGCAACCATGCCATTGCCAATAATTAAAGCAACAGTGGCATAAGCACCTCGTACACGTTTATGAACATTAGCGATTGCGGTAAAAATATCATCGGGTGTTAAATCAAACTTGCCATTTTCTTGTAATTCATGGCCTAAAATATTTAATAAAAGTTCAGAATCAGAAGTGGTATTGACATGACGACGAGCACTTTTATTTAACCAGTCTTTTAATTCATCCGCATTAGTGAGGTTACCATTGTGCGCTAATGAAATACCAAAAGGTGAATTGGCATAAAAAGGCTGGGCTTCTGAAGAGCTTGAAGTTCCCGCGGTTGGATAACGAATATGTCCAATACCTATGTTGCCTTGTAGTCTAAGCATATGGCGTGTGTGAAACACATCTTTAACTAAACCATTCGCTTTTCTTAACCTAAACGTATTATTGTGAATGGTGACGATGCCTGCTGCATCCTGACCTCGGTGTTGTAGTACTGTTAATCCATCATATAATGACTGACTAACGGGTGTATTTCCAACAATGCCAACTATACCACACATGGTGTTTTTCTCCGCCGAACTAAGCTTGATTTAGAAAACTAGATGATCCTTTGAGGTATTCAAAAAACCATTCAATAATTAATGTAAATTCTGGGATTAATAACGAACTTTGCCACCAAGTGGTTGATGATGATGGCGTGAATGCATCCATAAAGAATAATACGGCACTGATAATTAACACGCCGCGTAATGCACCAAAAACTATCCCTAAGACTCTGTCTGTGCCTGATAAACCTGTTTTAGTCACTAATTGACTGATCACATAGTTTACTAACGCACCTAAAATTAAAGTAGATATAAAAAGAATGGCAATGGCTGCACCATTACGCAAAAATTGATCGGAAATATTAGTTAGTAAGGTGGCAAGTTTGCTGTAAAAAGTACTCGCAATAAAAAAGGCACTGATCCAGATAATTAGCGACACAGCTTCTTTAACAAAGCCACGCACTAGACTAATAAGTGTTGATATACCTATGACAGCCAAAATGGCATAGTCTATCCAAACCATAAATCGAGTATTCTCAATTGATATTTACTAACATATAGAGGCGCGCATTCTACCAGAAGCACACCAAAAAGTACCAACATTATTATTATTTTGCTGGCGAAAAGCGGGCAATCTTCCCTTGTACATTAGTTAACTTATTAAGCTCTGGGATTTTTTTCTCTAAAGTTGCTTTGATTAATTCAGGGCCAACAAAAACTTTTGTGAGTGTGCCACTCTTCGTTTTTATGGGTTTTGTAAAAGCGGTATATCCCGCTTTCGTTAATTTATTTACTAATTCATCAACATTTTTTTTATGTCTAAAGCTGCCAAGCTGAATCACCCACGCAGTATTCGCATCGGCTTTTGCGGGTAAACTCTCTAAAGGTGTTTCTGAAATCTTATTTTCTTTAACTAACGCTGCCACTTTTGTTGTATCGTCATTAGTATCATTTAACTTTTCTTCGTTAACCTGAGTTGTTACGTCATCACTCGGTGATACTTCATCATCTAACGCTATTTCATCAACTAAAATTTGTGATGGTAAATTGTCGAGTTTGTCATTTGGGAACGAGTTATTTTCTATTTTAAAATCGACTTTAGGTGCATTGGGTATACGTTCAAACTCTTCTTGATATGTTTTTTTATCGCCATCAAGTAAGTCAGGTAAAAAGATAATAGCTACTGCTGCAACAATGACAGTACCGACTAATCTGTTTTGAAAAGGTGTAGACAAAAGAACTCCTAATTTAAAAACGCTTTCACATGAGCTACAGTATAAAAAGAGCCAAATACAAGAATAAGATCATCTTTATTTGCTGTTAATCTAGCCATTTTATAACCGTCTACCACGTTGTCAAAAGATAATACTTTTTCGTCATCAAGATTTAAACATTGCACTAACTTTTGCGCCTTGGCTCCCCTTGGCACATCTAATGAGGCAACATACCAATGATCCACATGAGCAATCAGTGGTGCAAAAGTATTGGTAATATCTTTATCTGCTAACATGCCCGTAACAGCATGAATTTTATTATATGGCATAGTCGATAATTTATCGGCAAGATAGCGAGCAGCAAGCGGGTTATGCCCGACATCTAGCATAACTTGGCAGTGGTCAAAGATCATTTCTGTTCGCCCAGCTACTTTTGTTTTTGCTATTACCGTCGATAAAAAATCACTTGTAACCTCTATTTCTAATAAAGAAAGTACCATAATAGCGCTGGCAACATTATCGATTGGAACATTTGGCTGAGGAAGCGCTGAAAAAACCGTAGATTCGCCATGCCAAGACCATGTCTCAGACTTATCAGTATCAGAAGTTATTGATTTTTTCTCAAGAGTAAATTGATGATTGCGTAAATATAACTCAGTATTTAATTGGCGAGCATGTGTGATTACTGAATTAGGAGCGTCTAAATCCCCAACAACCACTTGCTGATTTTCACGCATAATCCCTGCTTTTTCAAAGCCGATAGTTTCACGGTCATTACCTAAAAATGCTTGGTGATCTAAATCAATGGTTGTGAGCACAGCGATATCAGCGTCAATGACATTGGTAGCATCTAGTCTGCCGCCTAAACCTACTTCTAGTACGATAAATTCAGGCTTAATTGCCATCATCACAATAAAAGCAGCAAGTGTTGTATATTCATAATAAGTCAGTGAAATATTTCCACGACTTTGTTCAATTTGATTAAATGCCGCAATTAACCGTTTATCATCAATATCACAGTTATTGATTCGTAATCGCTCATTAAATTTATGAATGTGCGGAGATGAATATACCGCCACCGTGTGATTACGTTGTAATAATGCATTTTCGATAAATGCACACGTAGTGCCTTTACCATTAGTGCCTGCGACAGTGATCACTTTTGCAAATGTTAGGTCGATCGCTAAGCGATCGGCAACTTTAGCAATGCGCTCAAGCCCTAAGTCTATTTCAACCGTATGTAGGTTTTCCAAATAAGAAAGCCACTCATCGAGGTTTCGCTCAGAGTGGCTTTTAATAATATCATTCATAAATATAAAAAGTTATTAACTCGCTTTGAGTTCGTGACCAGTAAATTTTGATAAAAGGCGAGCTAAAGTATCACGCATTTCTCGGCGATCAACAATCATATCGATTGC
>DAINNQ010000009.1:5596-9196 GCA_036735825.1 Alteromonadaceae bacterium
AAAGGCGAGCTAAAGTATCACGCATTTCTCGGCGATCAACAATCATATCGATTGCCCCTTTCTCTAATAAAAACTCACTACGTTGAAAACCTTCAGGTAAGGTTTCTCTTACGGTTTGTTCAATAACGCGAGGACCCGCAAAACCAATTAAAGCCTTAGGTTCAGCTACGTTTACGTCACCTAACATGGCAAGACTCGCTGAAACACCGCCCATTGTCGGGTCAGTTAGCACTGAAATATAAGGCAAGCCTTTTTCACTCATTTTAGCTAAAGCGGCGCTTGTTTTTGCCATTTGCATTAGTGAGAATAAGGCTTCTTGCATACGCGCTCCACCACTTGCTGAAAAACAAACAAATGGCACATTATGCTCAAGGCAATATTCAACACCTTCGACAAAACGAGCACCAACAACTGACGCCATTGAACCACCTAAAAATGCAAATTCAAAGGCCGCTGCCACAACAGGCATACCATGCAATTCACCTTTCATAACAACAAGAGCGTCTTTTTCTCCTGTCGATTTTTGTGCTGCAGAAATTCTGTCTTTATATCGCTTAGAATCTTTAAACTTTAAAATATCTTGAGGTTCGAATTTTTCTCCTAACTCAACACGTTCACCTTGATCTAAGAATCCTTCAATACGTTTACGAGCACTAATACGCATATGGTGATCGCATTTCGGGCATACTGACATTTGACGTTCAAGTTCAACTTTATAAAGCACAGCATTACATGAAGTACATTTACTCCATACACCTTCAGGTATATTGCGCTTTTGCGTTGATTTTGCTTTCGGGAGAATTTTTTCAATCCAGCTCATAATTTTACTTTTGCCTATGCATGAGAATAATTTAAAGGTCAAAAATGACCACTAAATAATGAATTTTGAATAATATCTAAATATAACCGCTAATTAGACCATAGTTTATCGTATTTTGAATACAAAAAACTGGTCTGTTTTGTAAGATAATTTGTTATTTCAAAAATAATGGACCTAATGCTCTTTTGGGAATACCAAACTCTTGCGGATAATCAACATCAACAAAGTATAAACCAGCTGATGGCGCTGTCATACCAGCCACACAACGGTTTTTAGCTTCTAATACTTCTTTAATCCAAGCAACTTGTTCTATTTCTTGCCCCACTCTCATTAAACTACCAGCGATATTGCGGACCATGTGATGCAAAAACGCATTTCCTTTAACATCGAGCACAAGATAATCGCCTACTCTTTCAACGTTGCAATGCATCAAAGTTCTCACAGGTGAATGAGATTGGCAATGTACCGTTCTAAACGATGTGAAGTCATGTTGCCCTACCAAATACTGCGCGGCTTCATGCATTAACTTTTCATTTAATGGGTAGTGACAAAAACTCAAACCATGACTCAAAATAGCAGAGCGCAATGGTTTGTTATAAATAAGGTATCGATAGCGTCTGGCTGTCGCACTAAATCGAGCATGAAAATCTTCATTGACATGATGAACCCAAGAAACAGCGATATCATTAGGTAAATTGGTATTTACCCCCAAAGTCCAAGCAACATCTTTTCTTTGCTTTGATGTATCAAAATGTATGACTTGGTTGGTTGCATTGACGCCTGTATCGGTTCGACCAGCACAAATCACTTCAATAGGCTCATCAGCTATTTTTGATAATGCCTCTTCAAGCTTTTGCTGCACACTGATCACATTATTTTGTCGCTGCCAACCATAATATTTACTGCCGTCGTATTCGATGCCTAAGGCATATCGCATATTGTTTCCGCCAAGCTTTTAGGGATTAATTTTTGCGGCGCATTATCTACTATTTACTCGAATATTGCGAGTTTCGACTGAGGCAAGTTACCACAAAATAATCGATAAAATGTTCATCATTAATTTTATATAAAGCAATAAAAAAGTCGCATATTGCGACTTTTCGTAAAATATCCGTTGAACTAGTCAAGTTTATCTAACAATTGCTGAGCTTCAAACTGCTGCTCTGCATCACCCATTTTAACAACATCTTGTAAAATGACCTCGGCATTCTCGTTATCACCAATTTCAATATAAACCTTAGCGAGATCTAATTTTGCCGCAATACCGTTATCATCGTCTTCGTCAACATCAATGTGATTAACATCACTGGTAAACTCAGGAAAATCACCAAGCCCTACGTCGATATTTTTCTCTTGGTAAGGTTCCATAAAGTCTTCATCATCAGCGTTGGTATCTGAAATTAATTCATCGACAGAAATAAAGTCATTGTCTTCATTTTCATCTTCATCTGGATCAGGATCAGAATCATCATCCACAGCAACAATATCATCAATATCGATATCTTCATTGGCATCAAAGTCATTATCTCCAGAGCTCGCTGGTGCTTCTTCTTCAATATTGGCCAACAACTCATCAAAATCTAAGCTATCAAGCTCCTTAATATCATCAATTTCACTTACTTCTGAAATCACATTTTTGTGTTCATCAGCATCATCACCTTCCGCCAATAAATCCGCTAACACGTTGCTGTCAGTAAAATCAGGAGAAAGCTCTACTTCAGATAATGAATCTTTTTCATCATTGAGTAATTCCATTAATGTCGATTCATCAAAGTCAGTAGAAATATCAGCTAAAACATCTTCATCACTTAAAGAAGATTCTTCATCAATATTACTTTCTGGCGCTGAACCTAAAATATCATCTCCGATATCCAGTGGTTCAGAATCTTTTGCTATCTCATCATCTTGTGCTCTCGATTGATCTACTTCGGCCATTAAAGCGTCAATATCGAGTTCGTCATCAATGTCTGAAGATGAATTTAACGATTCAAGATCATCTGAATCATCTTCAACCTTAACAGAATCTTCATCTACAACTTCACTTGTATCATATTCACCCTCAACAGAAGCGTCATCTTCAGTTGAAAATTCTGAGCTTTCATTTGTCGATAAATCACTAAAATCAACTTCCAAGAATGGAGAAATGTATTCTTCAGTGAAATTATTAATGGTTTCATAATTATCACCAATAGCGGCTTTCTCTAAAGCTTCAGCTTCACTGCTAGCGTTATCTTCTTTTAAAGAAGAACCTTGTGCTGTACTTGATGACTTATGTTCAGGATTTATCTCTCCAAGTAATGCATCTATATCATCAGGATCGGTAATATCTAATGATTCATCGTCATCATTTAATAAGTCATCTTCATTAACTTCTACATTTTTAGTCGAATGAGTTGATGCTAATAATGCGTCAATATCATCAGGATCCGTTAATTCAATATCTTCTGGAAGATCGTCTTCAGCTTCGTCTTGGCTACTTGCTGAAGACGCGGCAGCCATTGACTCCATTAACGCATCGATATCATCAGGATCGGTTAGTTCGGCATCATCTGGTATTTCATCAACTACTTCTGGCTCAGACTCTGGCTCGGCTTTAGCGTTTGCTGAAGACGCGGCAGCCATTGACTCCATTAACGCATCGATATCATCAGGATCGGTTAGTTCGGCGTCATCTGGTATTTCATCAACTACTTCTGGCTCGGCTTTAGCGCTTGCTACAGGCGTTGCAGCCATTGACTCCATTAACGCATCGATATCATCAGGATCGGTTAGTTCGGCGT
>DAINNQ010000009.1:9296-20207 GCA_036735825.1 Alteromonadaceae bacterium
GCAGGCGCTGCAGCCATTGACTCCATTAACGCGTCGATATCATCAGGATCGGTTAATTCCTGCGAATCATCAATTTCGATAATCTCTTCTGTTGGTTCATTCTCAATTTCTGGAGCTGGTGTATCATCTGAGTCATCAACTTCTAAAATATCATCGCCATCATCTGATTCTAATAACAAATCATCTAAAAAGTTTTGGTCTAATTCTCCACCTTCAAGAATATCAATTGTATCATCAGCAGGTACATCTCCAACTTCTTCATCTATATCAGATAATAATGAATCCAAATCACCTTGCCCTAATTCACCACCTTCAAGTGAGTTATCTTCTTCGGTATCAACATCTAGAGATATTTCTTCAAGATCATCGAGATCACCTAAATCATCCAAGTCATCTAAACTGTCATCAAGGTGGAGCACATCATCATCTAATAAGTCGTCACCCAACGAATCTAAGTCACTGCTAAACAAATCATCGTCATCACCGCCTTCAGCTAAATCTATCGATAATTCATCATCGAGGGATAATTCATCGTCAAGCGATAACTCATCGTCAAGTGATAATTCGTCATCGAGAGATAACTCATCGTCTAATGAAAGGCTTTGATCAGACGTTTCTTTCACTTCTTCTTTAGCAGGTTTAGCTTCTTGTGCAGGTGCTGCGGGCTCAGGAATTTTATCTAAGACAATTTCTTCATGTACTGGCTTTTCTTTGCGGCGCATAAACATGACGATTAAGCCAATAAGCAATGCACTTGGAATAAACATCATTAACCCAAGGAACCACGGGTCAGATAAAATATCTCCTTCGGCTTCTTTTTGCTGTTTTTCAAATAGTAATTCTTGTTCGCGCGCTTCAGCTTTTTCCAGCAGCGCTTGCAACATCATATTTGTGTTGTTCATCTGCAATTCGATTTCTTTGCCTTTTGCGACTTCATTTTGCAAAACATCGAGTTGCTCATTAAAACTATTTAACTTGGTATGCAGTACTTGATTTTCTTTTAGAATAGTTTGTAAACCGTCGATGGAATCTAATACATCATGTTGAATGGTTTCTAAGCGTTCTTTTTGCGAATTATCATAGGTTTGCAGTTGATCATTAATTTCAATTTTCGCTTGTTCTAAATCTTTTTTGTTAACCGTTTGTTCAACTGGTTTTGTTTCTTTAACGGTTTTTGCAACTTTACTTTCCCAAACAAGATCATCTTCATCAGACTTTTGCTGTGCAACTTTTGGGTTGATTCTCGCTATCTCAGCAGGTGTAGGTAATTTTAAATACTGACCATTAATTAAGTGATTAAGGTTATTGTCTTTAAATGCAGCAGGATTTTTTTCATATAAGGCTTGCATCACTTGATAAACAGAAAATGCATTATCAGGGCGAACCTGCAAAGCTATATTCCATAGCGTATCTTGTGATGTGATGGGTCCGTATTGCTCATAAGGAAAAGCATCACTCGCTTTAGGACCACGAATGCGAATACCACCATCTTCGGTTGCGATGGATGCAGCACTAAACGTGCTAATACTGATAAATATTACCTGCCACAGGCACAGGCGTAACAGTCGTTGCATTAAGATTTCCTAATTATTTTTATCTTTTGCCAATAGTTTGACACTTCCAAGTACGGATAAAACAAAGCAAAAATTATTCCAAGTAAAGGAAGATTAATTCATCTATTTGCCTGCTACTTGAAATCTATACCATCTTATAGCAAAAAAACCCGTCGTTAACTATAACGACGGGTTTTTATTTTTCTTTAATATATCTACAACTTAGGTTTTATAAAACGCTGTTTGAAAGATAATCTTTAAGCAAGATGATCTCGGATCAACAATTCAGCGATTTGAATACTATTTGTTGCCGCCCCTTTACGAACATTATCGGCAACAATCCACATATTAATACCGTTATTATGGCTGATATCTTCACGAATACGACCAACGAATGTAGCGTCTACACCACTTGCCTCGCCAATTTGTGTTGGGAAGTCTTCATCTTTTTCACACACAACAACACCTTCAGCTTTTTTCAATAGCTCTTTCACTTCTTCAGCTGAAATAGGTGAGCTTGTTTCAATATGTACTGCTTCACCATGACCAAAAAATACCGGTACACGAACCGCAGTTGGATTTACCAATACATTTTCATCGCCTAAAATTTTCTTCGTTTCCCACACCATTTTCATTTCTTCTTTGGTGTAGCCATTTTCAGTAAAGACATCAATTTGTGGAATAACGTTAAACGCGATTTGACGAGAAAAGGCTTTTGACTCAACAGGTTTGCCACTTAATAAATCAGCACATTGTTTTGCTAATTCATCCATCGCTTCTTTACCTGCACCCGAAACTGATTGATAAGTACATACGTTGATACGGTCAATACCTACGGCATCATAAATAGGTTTTAACGCAACAAGCATTTGAATAGTTGAACAATTTGGATTAGCGATAATATTGCGGTTACGATATTCGGCTAAAGCATGTGGGTTAACTTCTGGCACAACTAATGGAATATCTGCTTCATAACGAAATTCAGAGGTATTGTCGATAACAATACATCCTGCTTCACCGGCAATCGGAGCAAACTTTGCTGAAATATTTCCACCTGCTGAGAAAAAGCCGATTTGCGCTAAGCTAAAATCAAAATTATCTGCGTCGATAACTTCGATCGTTTCACCATTAAATTCTACAGTTTCACCAGCAGAACGAGCGCTCGCTAATGGGTACAGTTTATTTACTGGAAAATCTCGTTGTTCTAGAATTTCCATGATAGTTTTACCAACTAATCCAGTCGCACCTAATACGCAAACATCAAATTTCTGTGTCATGCCTTTCTCTCTTTTTGCCTTTTTTGTTAATTGCCATTATTGAAACCAAGTAGATGTACTTCATCAGCCTTAACTTGGTCGATTAAATCTATTTGTACCGACGAAAATTCTCTGCGAACAGGGTAACTTTTACGGATAAAATCAAATGCATTACCATCGCTTACTGAGCGCTGAATTTGTTGACGAAATAAACCGTCATCACGACGCACATCGTAAACTATTTTCACTAGTTGGTTTAGTAATATTTCATCAAATTGACGGTTTATTTCAATTTTACTAATGCCTGACTTTGGTAAAAAATCAGCCAGTGACTTTTCCACTGGAAGTGCTAATTGATGGCATAGTGCCTGATAAAGCATTTCTGTGCCACGAGCTTTTCCTTCTAAGCTATAACCAGCGATATGCGCTGTGGTTAACTCACAATATTCGATCAACTCCGTTAATATGTGTGGTTCATTTTCCCACACATCTAAAACCACTTTTAATGGATGTCCTTGTTGCTTTAATTTTAATAAAGCACAATTATCAATAACTTCGCCTCGGCAAGCATTAATCAGTATTTGCTCAGGTTTTAAACGAGCTAACACGGATGCATTAATTAAATGATAAGTTGGGTGTTCACCTGTCATGACTTTCGGTACATGCAAAGAAATGACATCACATGCTAGTGCCTGCTCCAATGAAACAAATGCTCTTTTATCAACACCTTGTTGAGCTAAAATGGGATCATGTAGTACATGCTTAATCCCTAATGCAGTTAATTTTTCACTTAACCGACTGCCAGTATTACCTGCACCAATAATGCCTACCGATAACTCAAGCAAATTGATTTGATAGCGCTCAGCTAACACCACAAGTACAGATATGACATATTCCGCGACCGATATTGCGTTACAACCTGGTGCTGAAAAAAATGGAATGTTGCGTGTTGACAAGTACGCTTGGTCGATATGATCAACACCAATAGTTGCCGTACCAACAAACTGTAATTGTGAATTTTTCTCAAGTAACGAAGCATTTACTTGAGTTATTGAACGTACCAATAACACATCGGCATCTTTTACTTGCTCTGCCGTTAATGCGCGACCAGCGAACGGTATTAATTCGCCAAAGTCTTGGAAAAACTCAACCGCAAAAGGCATGTTTTCATCAAAATATATTTTCATTGTTTTTTAAAACTAAACGCCTTGTTAAATAAAGAATATTGACAACTGACACTAATGATTTCGCAGGTAAACAAATTTTAGACATAAAAAAACCGCTAACCTAAGTTAACGGTTTTTATCAATAACCGTTAACTGAGTTATTTATATTTCTTCATTACTAAAGTAGCGTTTGTTCCACCGAAACCAAAGCTGTTAGACATCACTAAATTTAATTCCGCTTCGCGCGTTTCAGTGACAATATCTAAACCTTTAGCTTGCTCATCTAAGTTTTCAATATTAATTGATGGCGCAATAAAATTATTTTCCATCATCAATAAAGAATAAATCGCTTCGTGAACACCTGCAGCACCTAACGCATGACCTGTCATCGCTTTAGTAGCACTAATTGCAGGTGATTTACTACCAAATAATTCTTGGATCGCACCTAATTCTTTCACATCACCAACTGGCGTTGAAGTGCCATGGGTATTTAAATAGTCGATATCGCCTTCAACACCTTCCATTGCTTGTTGCATACAACGAACTGCACCTTCACCACTTGGAGCAACCATGTCATAGCCGTCAGAAGTTGCACCATAGCCAACAATTTCAGCATAAATATGTGCGCCACGCGCTAAAGCGTGTTCAAGTTCTTCAACAACAACCATACCGCCGCCGCCAGAAATAACAAAACCGTCACGGTCTGCATCATACGTACGAGAGGCTTTTTCTGGCGTATCATTATATTTAGATGACAAAGCGCCCATTGCATCAAACATCATCGCGAGTGACCAATCAACTTCTTCACCACCGCCTGCAAAAACAATATCTTGTTTACCTAGTTGAATTAATTCAGCCGCATGACCAATACAATGCGCACTGGTTGCACACGCTGAACTAATAGAATAATTCACACCTTTAATTTTAAATGGTGTCGCTAAACAAGCTGAACATGTGCTCGACATGGTTTTTGGAACAGCATAAGGCCCGACACGCTTCACGCCTTTTTCACGTAAAGTATCCGCAGCTTTGACAACATTGTCAGAAGATGCACCACCAGAACCTGCAACAATACCTGTGCGATAATTAGAAACTTGTTCTTCAGTTAACTTAGCGTCTTCAATTGCTTCTTGCATGGCAACATAAGCATAACCTGCTGCGTCGCCCATAAAACGAATAGCTTTGCGGTCAATGTGCTCTTTCGTGTCTAGCGTTGGATTACCCCAAACTTGACTACGTAAACCTTTTTCTTCAAAGCTTTCTGATTTTGTAATACCTGAACGCCCTGTTTTTAATGAAGCCAATACTTCATCAGCGTTATTACCGATACTTGATACAATACCTAATCCGGTGATCACTACACGTTTCATTTAATTAACCATCTAAAATTTAAAAATTCGGGCGTATCATACAGATTTTTACCCCTCATACTGGTCTGCTCAGTGTACACTTGTACACTGGTTTGATCAAACCATGACAATAGGTGTGAAGTATAGGTAAAATATACCTCGTGTATAGTGCTATTTTTAATAATTGAACATAAAGTGACCTCTATCAATAAAATTATTTTCCAAGACAATGGCTCGCCATTTTCCCAACACTTTAATGATATCTATTTTGATACTGAATCAGGCTTTCAGCAAAGTGAGCATGTCTTTATTAAAGGTAATAAAATAAAAAGCCAGCTGCTCGCATGTTCTGATGAATTTGTTATTGCCGAAACAGGTTTTGGCACTGGGCTCAATTTTTTATTAACCCTTCAGCTTTATTCTCAATTAGCTACTCAGCACGCTTTACCCCTGTTGCATTTTATAAGTACTGAAAAATACCCGCTATCTAAAAGCCAATTAGTTCAAGCATTAAGCTGTTTTGACACCTTGAAGCAAGAGCGAGATCAACTCATTGCTGTTTATCCTGACAAACCACAGACTCAATTTGAATGCTCATTGTTAAATGGCAAAGTAAAATTGACGATATTTTTTGATGATGCAACCCACGCCTTTGCCCAAATGCCTCTACCAAGAAAATCTTCTGGCTTAGTTAATGCGTGGTATTTAGATGGTTTTACCCCTGCCAAAAACCCAGATATGTGGACTGACGAGCTTTTCACTCAAGTAGCTAGGCTTTCTAAAGAGCAAGCTTCATTAAGTACCTTTTCTGTTGCAGGATTTATTCGTCGAGGCTTAGAACACGTCGGATTCAGGTTAGAAAAAAAAACCTACTTAGGTAATAAGAATGAAATTTTAGCGGGTAAATACCAACAAAACAAACTCAACGGTCAAGGTTATAAACTACGACCAGCCATTACTAAACCACAGCATGTCAGTATTATCGGTGGAGGCATAGCATCTGCTTGTGCGGCATATTATTTAACAAAAAATGGCATAAAAGTGACCTTGTATTGTAAAGACAATTACATTGCGCAAGGAGCTTCGAGTAATGCTATTGGTGCATTATTTCCGTTAATTCATCAGCAAAGTGATGATATTAGCGAATTTTACCAACAAGCATTTTGGGCTGCGCTAGACTTGTATAAAGATTTGGATGCTCAAGGTTATCATTTTGCCCACGACTGGTGTGGCTTGCTTGAAATATCCTATAAAACATCATTAAAGCAACGACAGAAGTTTTTTGAGCAACATCCTGTTTGGCCTGAAGCTTTGGTTCACTCACTTGATGCAACACAGGCGAGCAAAAAAGCCAAAATCACCTTAGCGCATGGCGGCTTATTTTTCCCACATTCTGGTTGGATAGCCCCACAAGAATTAGTTCAACAATTACTGTTAGCGGCAAAAAATACCAATCGCCTGCGAATAGAAACCTCAACCAAAGTAGAGTCATTGACGCAACTCGCTGATTCAACATGGCAATTAAATACCATTAAAGGGAAAGTTAACGCCTCTGTGGTGGTTTATTGTGGCGGTGCTGAAGCGATAAATTTACCTATTATTAACCAGCTACCGTTAACTTCGGTACGCGGGCAAGTCACGTCAATGGCAACTAACAGCCATATTGAAAATCTCAACACGGTTATTTGCCATAAAGGCTATTTAACTCCTAAATATAATGGTGCTCATTGCATTGGTGCTACCTTTGATAAAAACAGTGTCGATATTTGTGCCAATAAAAAAGATGACCTATTTAATTTAGCCATGTTAGAGAAGTGTTTACCAACACTTGATATATGGTCAGAAAACGATGTAGTGACAAGCAAAGCAAGATTAAGATGCATGACACCCGACCATTTACCTATGGTAGGAGTAATGCCTAATATTGATGAACATAAAAGTACTTACGCTCATCTTAGCAAAGATAAAAACTGGCGTTTCAATCAAGCAGCACCTGCGATCAGTAATTTATATGTTCTAACTGGTTTGGGTGCGAGAGGTTTATGTACAGCGCCATTACTTGCGCAAATACTAAGCGCTGATTTATGCGGTTCACCGTATCCTGTGAATAACAATATGTTATTTAATTTAGCCCCAAATCGCTTTGTTATTCGAGATCTCATTAAACGCAAAGTATCATAGCTGTTGTCAGCTATTTCACCTCGACAGCTAAAAAACGGCTAAAAAACAGTTAAGAAATGGATGTAAATCGTTCAATTAAAAACTATTCAGCACTAAACGCCGTACTTAGCTCAAGCCAGTAGTTTTCAACTAACACACGATCATCTGGCGATAACTCTTTTCGAGCAGCTTTTAATTGCGCAGAAACTCTCTCAGCAAACGCTTTCGTTAATAATTGTTCTTCATCACCAAATTCACTCGCAGAAAGTGCTATAAAACCTCTTAAATAACTACTGGTAAATAATTCGTTATCACTACATTCTTGATTAACAAGTTCGTCCAAATAATGATATAGCTCTGCTAATGTTTTCAAATTCAAAGTATTGCCCTTTTAAAATTACTGTGGACTTGCCACAGGATAAAGTACTTGATCGTTAAAGCCTGTTGTTACCGCCATATATCCCGATAAATATTGATCTAACTGATGATCTCCCGTGTCAGCAATAAGCGGTCGAGAATCAAGCGCGGCCAACTTGGTTTTAGTCGCAATGATAGTAATATTTTCCTTACCTATTGCTCGAATAATTCTTGGGCTTAATTGCTGATTTCCGCGACCAAAAATATGCCCTTGGCCACCAATTAACGTGATCACTAATTTGGTTGTATCAGGCTCTCTGTCACACACCGCTTGCCAAAGCTCACTTTCAGTAACATCACTTGCAATTAATCTTTGTTCATGAACTAAATCAACACCGAGTAATGTATTTTCTAATGCAAGCTCTTCCATTAAAAATGCTGTGGTGGAACCTGAGCCAATAATAAAAAGTTCATCATCCATATGATGAATGACATCGGCAGCAATATCGTGCAGCACCAACTCGTCAGACTCTTTACCACCTGACTTTACCGCTTGCACATAGCGTAATTCTGCTGGTATTTGCATTTCGCCATAGCGTTTAGCTTTTACCACACCTTGACGAAATAATGACTCATCAATGTCCATGACATCCGCATCAGTGAGTGTCACTAATTGATTAGTTACCATGAGCTCAACAACGCGACCAGCAGCCGTTGGAGTTACTGCATATACGCCTGAGTGTATTTTACAGCCAGCAGGTATGCCAAGCACAGGAAATGTATCACCTACTTTATGGCAGATATTACGAGCGGTACCATCACCGCCAGCAAACAATAGCAAATCAATCTCTTGACTAAGTAAAGCATCAACCGCATTTTCAGTATCTGTGGCGGAGGTATTTTCATTAGCAGAATGATAGACCACAACCACGTTAAAACCTAAAGCACGCGCTGCCAATTCACCCATCTGATGATTAGCCGTGTAAATGGTAATTTTATCTTGATAAGGCAATAACACGCTCAAAGCTAGTTTCGCTCTATCATTCGCTTTAGCTTGCGCGCCAAGTGCGAGTGCTTTTTCAGCGATGCCTTCACCGTCGCTACCTTTAAGTGCGACACTACCACCAATACCGGCAATAGGATTAATAACAAACCCTAATCTAAACATACTCAATCAACTCTAAATCTAAGGTAAATTTGTCTAATGTTAATGGTAAAGGCACATGATAAAACGTAGCTAATACCTCGATAAATATTTGCGCTCTTTGAGGAAACCCTTCATCAAGATATCGTTTCACTTGTTGATAAACATTACGCTTAAATGCCGCGGTATCGCCTTTAGCGCCATTGAGATTATCGGCTGAAACAGTAAACGACTTATTGGCAGCAACTGATAATGCCCATTCTATGGCTTGAGGTTTAATCTCAACATGTTCAAATTGTTTTTGTTGCTCAGCATTTCGGCCATCAGGCACATACCAATAGCCAAAATCTTCAAGTTGTCGTCTTTTCTCACCAGCCACAAACCAATGAGAAAGTTCATGTAACGCACTAGCATAATAACCATGGGCAAAAATAATTTGATGAAAATGACATTGTTCATTGGCAGGCAGATAAATAGGTTCATCCCCTCCTTTTATCAAACGAGTATTGTATTGATGAAAAAAAGTTTGTTCGAACAAATCAATCAAATCTTGGTAATGATGCGACATTTTGCTTACTACATGAAATTTATGCGCGTATTCTAACGAAAAATGACGATAAAATCATCGTCATTTTTAAGAAACTATTAACAAGTTTTTTGACATTATTCGCGCTTATTCACTGCGCTTTTAATGATCAAATACCCTAAAACACCTGAGATAATAGAGCCAACAACAATCCCTAATCGGTCTTGGAAAATAGGGCTAGTGCTACTTTGTTCAAATGCTAACGAGCCAATAAATAAACTCATGGTAAATCCCACTCCACATAACGTTGCCACGCCATATAATAATGTCCAATTGACGTTTTCAGGTAATTTTGCAATGCCAAGTTTTATCGCGACAAAACAAAAACCGAAAACACCTAATTGTTTACCAACAATCAAACCCAAAATGATCCCTAAAGGAACAGGTGACGTTATCTCAGCTAAACCAACACCTTCAAAGCTAATACCAGCATTGGCAAAAGCAAAAATAGGTAAAATAATGAAAGCGACTAAAGAATGTAAGTTATGCTCAAGGCTTTTTAGTGGTGATACTTCTCCAGTTTTACCTTTAATAGGAATAAATAACGCTAAAATAACACCTGCTAATGTTGCATGAACGCCAGATTTCAACACCGCAACCCAAAGAACAATACCGATAAAGATATAGGGCGCTGTACTCGTCACTGCTCGGCGATTTAACGTAAACAAAATCAAAAGCATAACGGCCGAAACGATCAGCGATAGTAAAGACAACTGATCGGTATAAAATAATGCAATAACAATGATCGCACCTAAATCATCAAAAATAGCTAATGAGGTTAAAAACACTTTAAGCTGTAATGGAACTTTAGAGCCAATAATAGCTAATATACCTAGTGCAAATGCAATATCTGTTGCGGTGGGGATAGCCCAACCATTAATGGCATTCTCATTTTGATAATTCAGCGCTACATAACATAAAGCGGGAACTAACATGCCGCCAATAGCACCTATAGCAGGTAGCGTTATTTGCCCTGGTTGCGATAAATCGCCTTCCAAAAACTCGCGCTTAAGTTCCAAGCCCACTAAAAAGAAAAACAATGCCATCAATCCATCGTTTATCCATAATAACAGCGGCTTAGCTATTTCAAATGTTCCAACGGCAACCACAACAGGCACATTAAGTAGTAAATCATAATAAACAGACAACGGAGAATTCGCGATAATCATCGCTGTTATGGCTGCAAACATTAAAACAATGCCGCTGGCCGCTTCCATTTTTAAAAATTGCTGAATTGATGGTATGCTCATTTCGCCTCTTATTGATAAACACTCTTCCGTGACATAATATGTCAACAAGTAAAAAATAACAAACTTTCTCGTATTAGGTTAATTGAGCAT
>DAINNQ010000010.1:0-19248 GCA_036735825.1 Alteromonadaceae bacterium
ATTCAGGACGACGCTTTAACCAGTTAAATAAACGGACATTGTTACCGGTTGAAAGTGCGGCACCTAATGGGCATAAATAGCGGCAGAAGAATTTACGGTTAAATAAATTGATAAATAACAATAACAAAGCCCAAACAACAAATGGCCACTGACGATCAAACTTCAATAAAAACGTCGTTTTAAACGGCTCTATCTCAGCAAATTGTTCAGCGGTTGCTAATGAATCTAATGACAAGCCAAATAAACCAAGTAAAATTAGATATTTAATTGCCCATAATCTTTCATGAACAGCAAATGGCGGTTCAATTTGTGGAATTTTAATGTAGCGAGCAAAAACATTGAGTAGTTCTTGCAGAGCACCAAAAGGACATAACCAGCCACAATAAACTGCACGCCCCCATAACATGATGGTGACGGCTGCAGCACACCACAACATAAAAATCACAGGGTCGAGTAAGAATAAATCCCATGAAAAGTTAGACATGAAGGCTTGTAAAAACGTGAAGACATTCACCACTGACAGTTGACCGCCCCAAACCCAGCCAATAAAAACTACAGTGACCAACAAAAAGCCGTGTCTGAAATTATGTAAAAATGTCGGATGTTTCACCAAGATGTCTTGGAAAAACAAGGTCGCTAATAACACCACCATTAACACAGCTAAAATAACAACTTCGGTGTTTTTTTCTTGCCACACTTGTTGGGTTAACGTTAATTCAGGCTCTGGCAAGATCACTGGCGGTCTATCAACATATTGTTCTAATGTTTGATAATCACCTTTAAAACTCGTAAAAATACTGTCTACCGCCCCCATTTGGCGACGAACAAGTAATTCTAATTGCCAATCAATACCGGGGTTAAAACCGTGATGTTCGCGTATGATAAACATCGACATTTCATTAAATGATGGCGCGCCAGCAATATAAATATCAGTTAAACGATTATGATCTAAGTCGCGAAATGAAATTGCTTCATTGTTTTGCAATACTTGAATGCGATCAAAAATTCCGCCCCTTACATAACCAGAGCCTTTAAACGAATAACCATTCCCCATTAACGCAACAGCGTGTTCATTGGGCTTTAATGATTTAATCAACCATTCATATTCTGCGTCACCTAAGAGGTTACGACCAATATTGGGGATATTAAGTTGAGCGAAATAAATATCGGCAAACATATCTTGCTTTTGCTCAGGGCTCGCTTCATCAATATGCTCAGCTAAAGTACCAACAAAGGCATCATCAACTGCTTTTCTATTGAGATACAATTTACGGATAGAGCCGTCACCCACTAAGGTTTGCCAATCTGATTGTTGATAAACATCAGGGTAGATAGTTGCCATAGGTTGAATAATTTCTTGGCTTTCACTAATGATCCCTAATGAACGTGCAACCTTAGTAGCAGATTTAACAATGGCGACGTTCATCACCATAACGGTAACAGTAGCACCTGATAAACCGTCGATATGAATAGTGCCTTCCTGTTGATTTCCACCAACTTTTAGGCGATCAGTAACAGACAATCCAGGATACTGTTCTGTAAAGGCATGTAATTTAGACTCAGGAATACCTGCAAGAATAATAGGTTCATGATGCTCTAGTACTTTCGCTCCTAAATATACCCCTTTAGCATCGATAGCAACCAGCATGTTAACGGGTTCACCAGAGTAAGCAGGTATTTTGGCAATATCATTTGTTTCAAACGCATAGCCAATAATTTCATCATCCTGATAAATGCGCCAGACAAGCGGGTCGCCTTGTTTTTCTTCAATCTTAGTTAATTGAGGAAAAATTTCATGAATTAACGGAATAGGATCTTTAGGCGGACTAACAAACAGTGCATTTGCTGGCAAAGCAACAGATATCAACATAAAAAATACGATGAAAAAGTTGATATATGGGTATTTTGTATTGAGTGATTTCAACATGCTTATTACTTAACACAATCCGTTTGAATGTTAGTTAAAGCAGGATCTAAAAAACAGAAACTGCGACAATATGTCGCATATAGTACGCTTAGCTAAATTGGGCGGTATGATTTAGATCAAAAGATCAAAGAAAAACCAGAGAAAAAGAAAGCACAATATTTATGTTAGTACTTCAATAGGTTACCAAGAGATGAACTGAAAATTGCTAGGATTTTAGTGTTAAAACAAGTCGATAAAATTTATCTATAAAACTCATTTCACAAAGGTGAGAGATAGATATTATGACTAACGAATAGTGATTTCTGGTGTAGTATTAATATCACCATCACAACTGATGGTAGTGGCATTATCATCAAGTAACATAATTGCAATATTGCCTGATGCTGAATGACGAATAAAAGCTAATTCATAGCCATATTTAGATAAGCTACTGGCAGAAAATTTTTGCGCTAAAGTTAACTCAGCCCATAGATCTTGAAATTTCCCCTGATAGCTCCGTCTTTCAATTAAAGGGTCTCTTATATTTTGCTGTTCCATAATAAAGATACTCGCATCAAATTGATTCTAAAAATCGCCTTTTAACAAAAACATTAAAAAGAAGAATTGCTTGCCTAATTAAATCAGTCATTACAATTTAGAAAGCATATTGCATTCCACTTATAGGAAGTATCGGCAGTTCAACAGCTTAACTTTAATAATTAAGATAAGATGATCAGGAGTGTAAAAAATATTGACGAACAAAAAGCGTTCAAGCGGCCATTTTATTAAAGGAAGATAAAATCTGAGAAATAAAAAAGCCAGTCAAAGACTGGCTTAAATAATGATGGGATTAATTTTGACGTTTTACAATTTTCTCAAATCAATTCACAGTGACTTTAGCAAACTTTCTTTTACCTACCTGAAACACTGCTTCTGTTCCTGTAGTTAAAACTTGTTTGTTGTCGGTAATTTTTTCACCGTCAATTTTTGCTGCACCTTGCTTGATCATGCGCATAGCTTCAGAGGTACTTGCCACTAATCCCGCTTCTTTTAATAAATTAGCAATCGCAATTTCACCATTATCACTGACGATTGTTAATTCTGGCATGTCATCTGGTAAAGCGCCTTTTTGAAAACGATTAATGAATTCTTGATGTGCCGCTTGCGCAGCTTCTTCATCATGGAAACGTGCAATTAATTCTTTTGCTAATTCAATTTTAATATCTCGAGGGTTTGCGCCATCAGCAACTTGCGTTTTATATGCAGTTACTACTTCGATGGGTTTAAAGCTTAACAACTCATAGTAACGCCACATTAAATCATCAGAAATAGACATGATTTTACCAAACATTTCCGTTGGGCTATCAGTAATTCCAATGTAATTATTTAATGACTTCGACATTTTTTGAACGCCGTCTAAGCCTTCCAATAATGGCATCATTAATACCGTTTGTGGACGTTGCCCTTCTGATTTTTGTAACTCACGACCCATTAACAAATTGAATTTTTGATCAGTTCCGCCTAATTCAACATCCGCTTCTAGAGCAACAGAATCCCAACCTTGCACTAAAGGGTACATAAATTCGTGAATCGCAATAGACTGACCACCTGCATATCGCTTTTTAAAATCATCACGTTCCATCATTCGAGCAACGGTTTGACGAGAAGCCAATTTCAACATGCCTGCAGCACCAAGTTTTTCCATCCAAGTTGAATTAAATTCTACGCGTGTTTTCGCTGGATCGAGAATTTTGAAAACTTGTTCTTTATAGGTTTCAGCATTCGAAAGCACATCTTCTTTAGTTAAAGGCTTTCTGGTGACATTTTTGCCCGTTGGATCACCGATCATGCCAGTAAAATCACCAATTAAGAAAATCACTTCATGCCCTAATTGCTGAAATTGACGCAGTTTATTGATCAAAACAGTGTGACCTAAATGCAAGTCTGGAGCGGTTGGATCAAATCCTGCCTTAATTTTTAATGGCTTTCCTAGTTTGAGCTTTTCTAATAACTCATCTTCTAGCAAGATTTCTTCGGCTCCGCGTTTTATTTCAGCAAACGCTTGGCTTACATCTGACATCGATTTTGCTCCAATTATCGGGGGATATTAAAAATTAATTGCCGAATTCTACTGTAAATTCAAGCTTTGTGGAAAGCCTAACATTGTTTCCTTGCATATTATTTTGTTATAGTAAACGACAGTCGTCGTATTAAAGCCAGCAGTACAGGTAGTAACTTTTTGAATAATATAAAGAAATTATACATTGAATTACCTAAGCCACACCGAGTAATAATTTCGGTTGCTAGCGTATTATTACTTTTATTAGTGTTTTTTCCTTCAGATAAAGCAACGGCTAGCCGTCAATCCGAACAATCTTCGCTCGAAATTGGTAAACGATATCAATTAACTGTTCCTGAAACGTTAGCTGATCAGCAAATATCTCAAACCGCACCAACTTCAACTAGCCAAATTGATGAAGCGCTCTATTCTTGGCAAACCGCCAAAGTCAAAAGTGGTGATTCATTAGCCAAAATATTTAAGCGATTAGGCTTTAGCGCACGAACAACGCATGATGTCAGCAAAGCAAAAGGCGAATACAGTAAATTACTAAGAACCTTAAACGTAGGTGATGAATTACGTATCGGCACAAATAAAAACAATGAATTAGCGATTCTTGAATATCCTTTATCTAAAACCGACACACTTTATGTCACCTTAGTGGATGGCAGTTATCAATCAGAAAAAGACAGCAAAACGGTTGAGATCAGAGAAAGCATTGCCCACGGCGTGATTAAATCCAACTTTTGGAATGCCGGTATTGAAGCAGGTTTAGACGATGGCCAAATTATTAACCTTGCTAATATTTTCGGTTGGGATATTGATTTCGCCTTAGATATTCGCAAAGGCGATAGCTTTCACGTGGTGTTTGAAAATCAATATGTTGATGGTGAATTTATTGGTACAGGCAAAATTTTAGCGGCTGAATTTGTTAATCAAGACGATCCATTTCAAGCAATTAGATTTACCGATGGGGAATATTATTCACCTGACGGAAAAAGCATGAGAAAAGCGTTTTTACGTGCTCCGGTGAATTTTAAATATATTAGCTCGAACTTTAAACCTAAGCGTTTTCATCCGATTCAAAAACGTTGGAAAGCACACCGTGGTACTGACTATCGAGCAAATACAGGCACTCCGGTTGTTGCTTCAGGTGATGGTAAAGTCACTCACTCTACTTACAATAAATACAATGGCCACTATGTTTTCATTCAACACGGCAATGGCATAGAAACCAAATATCTGCACTTTTCAAAACGTGCAGTTAAAAAAGGTCAAAGAGTAAAACAAGGACAAGTCATTGGATATGTTGGCTCTACTGGTATGTCAGAAGCGCCGCATTTACATTATGAATTTTTACTCAATGGTGTTCATCGCAACCCTAGAACGGTTGATTTACCTGATGCTAAACCGATCGATAAAAAATATAAAAATGAATTCATGAACCTAGCTAGTCAACGTTTATCTGAACTTTCTGGTTCAAAGCTCGCTTTAAATACGCTACAAAATGGCGGCAATCAAGCGCCATAATGTCAACAGCAAAATATTATCTTGGATTAATGTCAGGAACCAGCGCAGATGGCGTTGACTTGGCATTAGTTGATTTTTCTGCGCGTACTCCCGAACTTATTGCTCATTGCTATCAACCTTATAGCGATGATATGCAAAACAAAATTACCCAGCTATACCTGCCAGATAACAATGAAATAGATACAGTTGGCAGTTTAAATGTTGAATTAGCCAAACACTTTGCAGTTATCATCCAACGTTTTTTAGCAGAACAACAACTTAGTCATAGCGATATAATTGCCATTGGTAATCATGGGCAAACTATTCGTCATCGACCATGTAAAAATCATCATATTACTCATCCCTTTACTTTACAAATCGGCTGTAATCACACGCTAGCTTATCAAACTAATATTCGTGTTGTAGGTGACTTTAGAAGCAAAGATATCGTCTTAGGTGGTCAAGGTGCACCACTTGTACCAGCATTTCATCAATATTTATTCTCTCATCGCCAACAAGACACTTTTATTGTTAATTTAGGCGGCATCGCAAATATCACCTATTTACCTCAAGATGAGCAAAAATCTGTTTTAGGCTTTGATACTGGCCCTGCTAATGCTTTGTTAGACTCTTGGTGCGCATTACACACGGCAGAACGCTTTGATAACAATGGAGCATGGGCGGCACAAGGCACTATCAATCAAGCATTGTTAAATGATTTATTATCAGACCCTTATTTTTCATTAGCCGCACCTAAAAGCACAGGTAGAGAGTATTTCACTCTTGATTGGCTAACGAGTTATTTATCCAACCATCTTTCGTTATCTGCTGTTAATGTCCAAGCAACATTAGCCGCGTTAACTTGCCAAACTATTGCGCAAGAAATCAATAAACTGTCCCCGAAAGCTTTCGTATATTTATGCGGAGGCGGAATCAACAATAACTATAGTTATAAGCTTTTAGAACAAGAGCTTAGCAGCCATTCTGTAAAAACTATTCACGCATTAAAGCTGAATAATAACGCGTTTGAAGCCATGGCTTTTGCATGGCTTGCTTTCGCATATGACAAAAAAATCTATGGTAATATTCCAGCTGTGACAGGGGCTAGCAAAGAAACCGTGCTTGGTGTTGAATTTAACCCATAACAAGTACTAGACCTGAATAGTTATCCTCTTATAATGGATAATTCGCAGTAGAAAAGTACATATTGATAGATGCCAAATTGAACTATATTAATAATTGAACATCTAACTGGTTGTACTGTATGTATTGGTATATGAGGAGGAACTATGGAGTTTAATGACATTCATATTGGCATGAAGTGTGGCAGTAAAAAAGGAAGTGGTACTGTAACTTGGATAGACGGCTCAACTAGAACAATTTACATGGCAAATACTGAAGATAACAATAGTTTTCAAGTGGACTTTGAAGAAATTATCGATGATCCGCAAGTACATAATAGACAAGATACTTATTACTAAATAAAAATGAGTTTTACCTTTATCGCAAATTTTTATCTATCGTCAATGAGTGAGTAACTCGTCAGAAATCACAAAAAAGCTTCTTATTTAAGAAGCTTTTTTGTTTTTCAATGATTCTTCCTAAATTAGATTGACACTTTTCCAGAAACAATTTGCAGAGGGTATTGAAGCAACTAATAAGCTCAAGAAAAAACAGATAAATAGTAAAAACGCATATCGTCATAACGCAATGGTTCTTTTCATCACGCTGTTTTATGGTAAGTTATTTCAATCAATTATCAAATGACTGCCCGTTATGTTTATAAAAACTCTTATTACTCATGCAACCATTCAAACAATCATTGCTTGCTCAGCTTTAGTTGTGTCTTACCAAACGTTAGCAACAACCAGCAAGACAAATGACTGGATGCCTGACAAAAGCTTCACCCAAGGTGTTGAAGGCCCAGCAGTAGATAAGTTTGGCAATTTATATGCGGTTAACTTTGCTCAAGAGGGTACCATTGGTAAGGTTACCGCTCAAAACACGGCTGAAATTCTCATCACTCTGCCAAATGGTTCAATTGGCAATGGCATACGTTTCGACCATCAAGGCAACATGTATATTGCCGATTATGTTAATCATAACGTTTTAAAATATGAAAACGCATCAAAAACGCTTTCAGTTTTTGCACATAACGCTCAAATGAATCAACCTAATGATATTGCCATTATGGATAACGGAACTCTTTTTGCGAGCGATCCAAACTGGGGTAAAAGTAGCGGTAATTTATGGCGCATCAACCAAGACGGTTTGACAAAATTACTCGAAGAAAATATGGGCACAACTAACGGTGTTGAAGTCAGCCCTGATAACAAAACCTTATATGTTAATGAAAGTGTGCAACGTAATATTTGGCGATATGACCTCGACTCTCAAGGCAATATCAGCAATAAGAGCTTACTGATAAAGTTTGATGATCATGGCATGGATGGTATGCGTACCGATAACCAAGGCAACCTGTATGTGGCACGTTACGGCGCTGGTGAAGTTGCTGTTATCTCCCCTGAAGGGACTTTACTGAAAACCATTAAGCTAACAGGTCAACATCCAACAAATGTCGCATTTGGCGGAAATGACGGTAAACAGGTATTCGTGACCATGCAAAAACGTGGCGCTATCGAATCATTTATCAATGACATAGCAGGTAGAAATTACCCTTAAAGCTAAACGAGCTAGCATTAATTAGGCTATATTTAACAATATCGAGAAGTTAGAGCGTGTTGATCTTTCAATAAATATTACGATGCATTGAAAATTCGTAATATTTATTGGATTTTTATTTACTGAACATAATTATGCAGAAAATAATGGCCTATTTAAGCGATATTGCTTTCATTAATAAGATACGTGTTGATTTAACACGACTTTTGCAGATTAAACTCCAACTTAATTGTTTACTGATACTTTTCCTTTCTTTGTCACACAACAGTTTTGCTAATGAAGCAGAGATCACCTTTGTCACTGAACATCTCCCTCCGTATCAAATAGTTAATTCGAATGCACAACTGTCTGGCTTTGCCATTGAATTGATTCATGAAGTGGCTAAGCGAAGCGGCTTTAAATATCAGCTTCATGCCTATTCTTGGGAACGTTCTTATAACCTTACCCAAAAGAAACCAAACTATTGCATTTTCTCTATTGCTCGTATACCAGCAAGAGAACAACTCTTTACATGGATTGGAACACTAACCGAAGTCAATAATGCCGTTATTTGGGGATTAAAAGAACGGCAATACCCTTCATTTACAGACATCGACCAATTGAAAATTTATCAAATTGCCGTCATTCAAAATGATGTTACTCATTTAGGCATGGTAGAGAGAGGATTTATTGATGGACAAAATTTATATGTTTTAAAACAAACCAACTCTCTATTAAATTTATTAAATAACAGACCAGAAATTGATTTTATAGTCGCTGATGATATTACCATCGTCTATCGAGCACAGCTTGCGGGTATTGATATAGATAAATTACAACGCATTTTTGAAATTAAAGACTTACAACTCAATTTTTATCTCGCTTGTAACAAAATGACCCACCCTGAATTAATTTACACATTGCAACAAGCTCTTGATGAAATCCACCAAGATGGTTTTTACAAAAAAACATTAGCGCGCTGGAAAAGTAAAATGGTTCATACGAAATAATTGATTTTAAACAGTCAGCTAATCACACTTAAATTCAATTAAACGACAACAATTAATGTGCTTTTTTATAAGGACACTTGAGCAAATTGTTGATTAAACCTTTGTAGGTTATTTTGTCTTAGAAAGCGTTTTAGTTTTTGCACATAGTTTTGTTTTTCTTGAGAATAACGCGATAACTCAGACGCAAGCATCACACCCGTTAGCACTTCGTTTGCTTGTCTTAACTCTGCTCTTTTTACGCGTAAGTTCTTATACGCCGCATTAGTATTTAAGTTTCTGATGTAGGCGCGCACCGCTGCATTAACCGAACTAAATTTTGCCACTTCATGACCATTTTCCGAGTCACGTGATGAGGGCACTAAGCCGCAACCTTTTGAAAAACACCATTGCCCAAAGAGATTATTCCCTTTACGAGCAAAGCGTGAAGCTCCCCACCCCGACTCAATCGCCGCTTGCGTTAATGCTAATGCAGGCGGAATAAGATCAACGCGAAGCAACAAAGCATCTATGGTTTCACTTTGGGACTGAGACACTTTAATTTTATAGTAGCTGGCAACTTGTTCGAGCCATTTGGTCTGTTCATTATTGAGATCTGGTAATTCAATTAACGCGTTAATCGTTTTCCTTAAACTCAAGACATGCTGATTTTCTTCTTCAATAATGGGATATAACGTTGAAAAGAAATATTCTTTTTTGGTTTTTACATCGGCTATTTTGGAAAAATCAGGTAAAGAAACCACTTTTACTGCTGGAATAGTGGTAATGCTAGGTAATTCATTGATGGCTAGCTTCTGTGCAAAACAATGAGACGCATAAGCTAAATTCGCTACAAATAAAGCCAAAATATTATACGTCACCTTTTTGCTTTTCATCGTTTATATCTCATGGGTAAAAATGGTGTGTCAGCCATAAACCATCTTGTTTTAATTATCTATGACCGTTTTCTACCGCGCGAAAGGGAAGCGCGACTTTGTGACTAACACACCTAAACTTATGCATCAGTGCGAGCACTGACCGCCATTTTTTCCAGCGCTCGTTTATAACGCATTTTCACTGTACTAAGCTTTTGTTCAACAACTTGAGCAATTTCTGAAAATTCCAAATTACCCGTCATTCGAAAAACAACAATTGAGCGCTCTTCAAGCGTCAACGTATCCAAAAGTTTATTCAGCTGTTGTTGTTCACTGGCCGAATGATCATCATCTGTTGACGCATGATGTTCAATTTCAGGCAGGGATTCGTCCAACTCAACGTGTTCAGCCTGCTTTTTCCGTAAACGCGTCAACGCTTGATTATGAGCAATTTTAAACATCCAGGTTTTAAAGCTCGACCTTTCCTCAAACTGATTGAGTTTATTAAACACAATCAACAGAGTATCGTTCACCGTCTCCTCTGCTTCTTCGGCTGATTTCAAATATCGGTAGCATACCTGCAATAACTTTTGCTGATACCGATGAAAAATCGCCTCATATGCCGTTGTGACATAAGGCAGTTGCAACTTCGCAATACGCACTAATTCGTCATCACTGAGTTTCAACAGCCGATCAGAGAGACGATGCTTTTCGTTCTCTAGATCGTTCATGTATTACCTCATGTGTTTTTCGGTGTCTTTTTGGGTGCGCTATATTGTGTTGTAAAATATTTATGGTTTAACAAATCTTGGTTAGGAATACTTAAGCGTTTACCTTCGGTATTTTCTATTAAAGTATTTACTGTGCTAACCGCAACAACATTGCCAACAAACCCTTCAAATTCAACCTCATCACCTGGCATCAATTGTTCGCGTGCATAAATACCTGAAACAATACTCTTAGCAACAGTTTGTGTGCCTAAACCTAATGCCAATGCCAGTGCAACACCTAAGCTGGCAATAACGACAGTGAAAATGGTGTTAAGTAACTCGGTTTCTAATTCAAGCTGACCTATCACTAATGAAAAGGTAATAAACAGCACAAAAATTTGTAATACTTTTCCTGCAGCTTCACCGTATTCAACGCCCATGTTTTCTAATGAGGATTCAAGCTGAGCTTTACCATTTTTAGCAATAAACAACCCAATAAGTGCGATCATCAAAGCGCCAAATAATTTCGGCAAATAAAGAATAAATTCATCTAAAACAACGGAGAATCTTTCTAATCCTAATGTTTCAGCGGCGGCAACAAATATGATCAAGATAAAAAACAAATGAAGAAGCTTACCAATTAATTCCGCTGGCAATGTCTTTAATCCTAATGTTTTGAGCATTCCCTCTACGCCTAACTTCTCGCAAAGCGTGTTAAAACCTAGTTTTTCGATGAGTTTCGCTACCCATTTAGTCATCAACTTAGAAATATACAAACCGATGAATACCACAATAATGGTTGCTAAAAGACTCGGTAAAAAGCCGGCTATTTCTGACCAGAATCGTGTTAAGGCATTACTGAAAGATTGCGCCCAGACATTAAGATCCATGTTATTTCTCCTGATAGGTAGTTGTTATTTTTTTGCGAAATGTTTGCTGTTTTTTAACTTGTTTATGTTTATCGAATCGACGCTTTGCAGAATAAAGAGAGGCGCCGAAACCTAAAAATAAGACCCAAACCCAACCAACAAATATGCTGGAAACATCTTTTACTGCCGCAACTTTTTTGCCGTCAGACAACACTTTTTCTAGCGATTTATCTTCGTCAACATGAGTGACATTTTCGTTCATCAAGGCTTTGAGTTTTTCTTCATCAAGTTCCACAAGCTAGCTCCGCATATAAAAATACAGCTTAAAATATGGCTGTATAAAATACTTTTCACTTATTCATTATATATCAGCGTATCATCAAAAATGTGTTTGCATGGACATTCAAGCACTTCATTTGCAGACTTAAAAACAAAGCGCATGGTAATACCAATACAAGCATTATGTTTTTCATGTATATTTTATGAAAGAGAAAGTAAAATTCTCTCGATTTTCCCTATAGACGACTCATAAAAAACAAAAGTCACAATTATTTGATATTTTTTTGTGACTTTCTCTGTTATTCACTCGTCAAAGCACTAAGTTAAAGGAATTTGAGACACGCTATGTCAGAGCCATTACCCAATTTAATTGAAGAAGTCATTCAGCAATCCCCTACTCTGGTTCAAAGTAATGATACTGCCACGGTACTTGCACAAGCTGATGAAAAAGAATTAGCGCTATTACTTGAATCATTACCCATCGATGAACGTATTGCCCTGTGGGAAACCATTGCTGACAAGCGCAAATTGGATGTGCTTATTGAGATGCGTAATGACCCACGTGAAGTGTTGATTAAATCAACCGACTCGCAATTGTGGGACACTTTATTTGTCGACATTGAAGCGGAAGAATTATTAGAGCTTTCTGATTCATTACCGCAAGAATTAGTTGAACAAGCCTATGCTGCGATGGACAAGGTTCAAAAAACCTATTTTGCGCAAGCGAATGAATATCCTGAAGATCAAATTGGTCACTGGACAACCCATGCTTTTTTGTCTTTACCTATTAATGCCAAAGTACGTGATGCAATACGATTAATTCGCCGAGAAACGCCAAGACATTGCGATTTGATTTTTTTAACTAATCGTTCGGGACATTATTCTGATGCTATTTCTATTGCCGAACTGCATGGATTACCCGATCACGTGCCGTTAGTCGATATCGCGTTAGATGATGTGCCAGTGATCCTTGATACCGAAACTTGCTTATTGGCAGGAAAAGTTGTTCAACTCTCAGGCTATGGCGCTTTACCTGTAGTTAATGCCAACCAAAAATTGATCGGTCGTTTAGATGTGACCACTGCGGCAGAATTATCTTTTGAAGAGCATGAACGTCAGTTAATGGCTAGTGCGGGTATGGATGAAGATGAAGATTTATTCTCTTCTGTTAGAAAAAGTGCCCAAAATCGCGCGATTTGGTTAGGGATTAACTTACTCACAGCTTTTCTTGCCAGTGCTTTTATTGGGCTGTTTGAAGCCACCTTACAACAAGTGGTTGCCTTAGCCGTACTTATGCCTGTAGTTGCGAGTATGGGCGGCATTGCCGGTAGCCAAACCTTAACCTTGATTATTCGCGGCCTTGCGCTTAAGCAAGTCACTCCTGCTAACGTTAGTGCGCTATTGACTAAAGAACTCAAAGTTGGCGCACTCAACGGTATTATTTGGGCAGTCGTCATTGGCGTGGTTGCGGTTGTGTGGTTTGGTATGCCTATGTTGGGCGTGGTTATTGGCTTGGCGATATTATTTAATATTATTGCTGCTGCGATAGCGGGTATTTTCGTGCCCGTACTGCTCGACAAATTAAAAATTGACCCAGCCTTATCTGGCTCGGTAATTTTAACCACAGTAACTGACATCGTTGGTTTTGTTGCCTTCCTTGGCTTAGGCACGCTGTTTTTATTGTAATTGTAATCGCAACGCAAGTTGCATAAATAGGACCTTATTATGGAATTTAGCCTTACCCAACAAGAAACGTATATTTGGTTGGGGATTTTATTTTGTATTTCACAATCAGCGATGTTTTCAGGGCTCAACCTTGCATTCTTTTCATTAAACCGTTTACAGCTTGAGATGGAAGTCTCTCATGGCCATAAATCGGCTGAAAAAATACTAAAACTTAGACAAGATTCTAATTTCCTGTTAACGACTATTTTATGGGGTAACGTTGGCATCAACGTACTATTAACGTTATTGTCTGATTCCGTTTTAATCGGCGCGAGTGCATTTATTTTTTCAACAGGCTTTATCACCATTTTTGGTGAAATTTTACCGCAAGCATATTTCTCACGAAATGCGATGCGCATGGCGTCAATTTTGTCTCCGTTATTACGCTTTTATCAATTCTTACTTTATCCCGTAGCAAAACCTTCAGCCTTAATACTCGATGGTTGGTTGGGTAAGGAAGGCGTTGAATATATGCGAGACAGAGATTTACGTCGCGTGCTAAAACAACACGTAGAAGCGGAAGAAGCAGAGGTCGATCACGTTGAAGGAATAGGTGCACTAAACTTTTTGGCAATAGACGATATTCGCGTCTCGCAAGAAGGTGAATTACTTGATCCAAAATCTATTATAAAACTACCAACCAAGGTCGATTTTCCGATAATGCCAGAGTATGTTCGCGATAGTTCTGATGAACTTTTACGAAGAATTAACGAAAGTGGTCATAACTGGGTAGTGCTAGCAGACGAAAATAATCAACCACGCTTATTGCTTGATGCCGATGGTGCACTTCGTGCTGCGCTGTTTGATACTGGCGAGCCGTTTGATATTTATGATTATTGTCATCGACCATTAATCGTTCATGATGAAAATCTCACACTCGGTGATGTTATTTGGCATTTAAAAGCGCAAGAATCACTCGATGCTCATCATGATGGAACCATTGATGTAGACGCTGTACTTGTTTGGGGTGAAAACCCTCGCATCATTACCGGTGCTGATATTTTAGGACGCTTATTAAAAGGCATCAGCTCTGCAATGCCTGACACGCTTCTCTCTAATGTAACGGCATTAAAATCAGAAATATCTAAGCAATCCGCAGCTGAAACGGCACAAGCTTAAGATATTCCCTTCAATTTTAAATATTTCTCTTTAATGCAGCCCAGTTTTATCTGGGCTGACCTATTTCGACCGACTTATCTGTTCTAACTTATCTGAGCTGATTTATTTAGGCTGACAATAAAAAAATAATTATTTATGTGACTTGTTCAAGAGTCAACGCATCTATGCTTGTGAAACCGTTATCCACCAAAGAGTGGGTGATGACAAAAGGAGAAATTTACTTATGAAAAAAACAATTTTAGCGCTTACTATTGCTGCAACTTATGGCACAACATTACCAGCCTTCGCCAATGACAAAGATATTTGGGTAGCAGGGTTTTCTGAATTTTACAGCGCTGATAAAGACAAGTTTGAATACACACCACAAGATAACAGCAACTTAAGTTGGGGTTTTGAGTTAGGTGAGCGCCTTAACCAAACATGGGGATGGCGATTTGAATACGCACGCCTTGATTTAGACGCATTTGCCGGTCAACCGTCAATTGATGGTAACCGCTTTGGTTTAGATGCTTTGTATTTTATCAACGAAAGTAACACCTACGTTTTTACAGGTCTTAAACATGAAGGCTTAGACAAAGGTTACGGGTTAGTTAACTTAGGTCTTGGTAAACATTGGCAATTATCGGATAAATGGCAATTAGTTACTGAAGTGGCTGCCTATCACGACTTTGGTCAAGCACATAAAGATTACAGTGCGAAAGTTGGCTTTGCTTATCACTTTGGTGGAGCAAACTACGTTTCTTCGTCAAAACCTGCAAACAAACCGACACAATCTGTCGTAGTAGATGCTGATAATGACGGCGTACAAGATAATGTCGATCACTGTCCAAACACGTCATTTGGTGTTGCTGTAGATAGTCGTGGTTGTGCAAAAATCATCGATACTGATCATGACGGTATTGTTGATGCAAAAGATAATTGCCCAAACACACCACGCGTAGACAAAGTGGATGAACAAGGCTGTACTTTATTTAAAGAAACGCAAGACAGTATTGAATTAGCAGTGGCTTTTGCGCAAAACTCAAGTGAAGTAACTGAGCCAAATAGCCAAGAATTGCAACGTTTTGCTGACTTTATGAAGCGATACCCTCAAGTGTCAGCACAAATCGAAGGTCATAGCTCTGCAACAGGTGAAGCTGATTATAATCTTTGGTTATCGAACAATCGTGCCCAAGCGATCAGAGATTTATTGATTGCTAACTTCGAGATTGAAGAAAGCCGTATAACAGCTGTAGGTTTTGGCGAAACACGACTATTAGATAGTGCTGATACACCAGAAGCACATCGTATGAATCGTCGTATTGAAGCTAAATTGATGGTCAATAAACGCGAGAAAGTTGCTCGTTAATCATTGAGGTGCTTGTACGAGAACTCCTCATCAATAAAGCGATCAACGCTTGAATTCTCATACATAAATAGTAAAGCGGCGACTTAGAATCGCCGCTTTTTTCTATCTAGAAATTAAAACCTAATTAGCAAAAACTATTAAATAAAATCGGTTAAACATAATAACAAAAACAGCTTATCGGTTAGCTCTTCCACTTCACTAACTAATTATTTTATTGTGCTTTTTATCTTTTATATTGATTAACGTGTTTTACAATATATAACTCTTTAAAAGACGTGTTTGATAATCGAAAAACAATAAAGTCTAATTCAACTAAAGCCCAATATCTATTTGATAGCTGACATAGAGCTTTATATTGTCGGCGTCTATAGCATTGACTTTAGATAAGCCCAAAGTAAACCCTGATTTAGACAGTAACAGGCCAAAATCGGTAGTATCTTCTTCAAGCCATTTTCCTGTATAGCGACCGAGGTGAAAAGTCAGTTCAGCGTCATTAAAAACAGTTATATTGTAATCCGCGGATAAGTAAAGAGTGTCGCCAAAGTCTGCTTCTTCACCATGAGACAATACTGCTGCACCAAAGGTTAGGCTAGTATAAGTGAGGTTGAAATAAGCCTCACTTAAGTCGGTACTATCGCTAGGATCGTCTGGATAAGCATAATAGATATAGCCCAAATCATACTCAAAATCACCGACTGAATCAGCGTAGCCCCCATAAAAGTCGATCTCGTAACTTGGCCCTCCAGACCAAGAAACATTTGATGCCCAAGTTCCCAGATAAAAACCGCTATCATGAGAGTAGTCTATACCGCCAAATACAGCGGGATTTCCCTCTGTTTGTTCTAACCCCCGCCAGAGATAATTGGAGGTTGCACCAACATTTGCGGTGACTTCTGCATAGCTTGAAAAAGAGAGTAGTAAAATAGATGAGATTAAAAACTTCATGGTAGTTAGTCTCCCTAGACTTTTAATTTATTTAATTGCAGATTCATCGAATCGATTGATTCTTTGGCTTGCTGACTTAAGGCACTGATTTCTTTACCAAGTTCAGATAGTTGTGTACTGCTATCTGACACTGTAGTCACTCGCTCACTTAGCTCTTCACTTACCACGCTTTGCTCTTCTGCGGCAGTTGCTACTTGTGCTACGCTGTCATTAATTTCGCTAATCCCTATAATGGTTTTTTCTAACCTGTGGTAACTGGTATTAGTTTTATCAACAGTGTCGACCACAGTGGACTGTATACGAGTAAGATTGCCAACAGCAAGATCAACATCAGCTTGTAAATTTCCAATAAGTCCACTTATTTCCTGAGTTGATGCTTGGGTTCTCGCTGCAAGGCTGCGTACTTCATCGGCGACTACCGCAAATCCTCTGCCCTGCTCACCTGCTCGTGCAGCCTCAATAGCGGCATTTAATGCTAATAAATTGGTTTGTTCTGCAATAGATTGAATCGTAGACACAATACTCGATACACCTTGACTACGAGTAGCTACCTGCTCAATTTGTTTTGAAGTAGATTCAATTTCGGTTGCAAGTTGGTTTACCTCTTCAACACTACTTTGCAAAGTATTTTGAGTTTCACTTAAGTTGTTACTAGCTTCACTAGCGCGCTCAGCGGTGTCAGCCGCCAAAGTAGCAACTTCCATGGACGTTGACGACATTTCAGTGATTGCCGTAGCAATACTGTCTAGTTGATGGTGTTGCTCGGTAGTATCACTATCAATCTCAAAGGCTCTATTTTCCAGCTCGGAAAACTGCCTAACAAAGTCTTCAGAAACGCCTTTTAGAGAAGAGATCATTGATGCCAGCTTTGCAATAAAAGTGTTTAGTCGTGCCGCTAATAATATCAACTCTTGATGGCTTTTAACGGTAACTTCTTGGGTTAAATCTCCTTCATTTGAGGCTAGATTGTCAATAGAGTCAGACACTGTAGAAATTGAACTAGATATAGAATTAGACAACCAGATACCTCCCAATGCACTAATGATTAGCAAGATCACCGAGCAGATAATAATTTTGAGTAAGCTATTGGCTAATGCTTGTTCTGCCTGTTCATTCAGCAATGTTACTGGCTCAAGAGCAATACGCTCAGGTAAGGAAATAATTAATTTCCAGTTGGTATTTGCTTGACGAATGTGAACAGGAATACGCACTGACCAGTTTTCACCGCTGGTATCAAAATCTTGCTCAGCCTTAATTACGTCGGCTAAAGGATTGTTAAAACTGTTTAGGAGTTTACCTGCTTTATCTTCATAAACGCTGGAACCGACAATCACGTTACGTTGGCTGACTAAAGAAACACTGGCATTACCGTTGAATAAGGCTTTTGATAACTCATCTAACCATTGTTGAACTACGGGTAAATTGATGTCTACTCCTACATTTCCAATGAACTTATTTTGCACCACTATAGGTGTAACTAGCGAAGTCATTAACTCATTTTTCCCCGGTTCAATTTCATATAAATAAGGGTCAAGAGCGCAAGGTTTTTTTGATTCCATACTGCATAAATACCATTCGCTTTCACGAATACCATTTTCGTTAAGTGTCGTTTTATATTTTTCACTCGTATCTGGCGTCTCATAAAACACTGGCTGGTTATTTTCCCAGATCCAATAAACTTCTAAGGTTCCACTATTGGAGCTGTGGTATAAATTGCCAACATTCTCGGCATCGTTATTATCGTAACTGTTAGGTTCAAACTGAGCATATAAAGAGCTGATATTCGGGTTGCTAACTAGGAATGACCTTCCCACCTGACGAACTTGTTCACGCGAAAGAGGCTTGTTAGGGACAGTTGTATCTGCAAGTAACTGGCTCAGAGCTATACCAGAAGCAAAGTTTTCATCGAGCAACCCACTTATATTTTTACCAGCAGATTCACCAGCAAGTTTCATCGTTTGAATAACAGATGCTCTTAATTGATTTTCTACTGTTTGGTTTTGCTGTTCAGCAGAAGATTCGAGTGTGAGAATTGATATATATGCGAGTAAAGAAACACAGAACAAAATTAATACGATAAAGGCAAACATTAATTTTACTTTGATACTCGCTTGTGCATTTATGAACATTTTTGCTCCGTGATTGCATATATTTTTAACAATTTAGTAAGTTTTAATATTATGTAAGCTTTTGACAATATGCAAAAAAAAATTCATATTTTAATATTTAATTGAAGAGTTTGATCATGGCTCAGATT
>DAINNQ010000011.1:0-18582 GCA_036735825.1 Alteromonadaceae bacterium
AGGTTGCTGATATTTTTCTGCAAGATAACGAAAAATAACGCGTGAATCATAAATGCACTCTTCTTCGTCTAATAATGCAGGGATTTTTTGTGCTGGATTATTGTCTGTTAATATTTTTCTGTCTTGTTCTGCAAAAATATCTAAATTGACAAATTGATACGCTTTATCTGCCAAATAAACGCGAATTCGACGCACGAAAGGTGATGTTGTAGAGCCAAGTAATTTCATCTTTTTCCACCATTAACTATTGAATCGTTAATCTACCAAAATTTTGCCAATAAAAAACGCCTTCAAAATAAATTGTCGGCGTTTAATAGTAAATATATTTATGCAGATATGACTTAAAACAAATGATCTTCAATATTGAACATAGGCTCTGATCCTGCTTTTATCGTTTCAATCAATGAAAGCCTACGTGGTAGTAATCTTGCAAAATAATAACGAGCAGTATGTATTTTACTTTGATGAAAATCACTATCGTCCGCTAATTTAGCCAAAGAAACTTTTGCCATTTTTGCCCATACAAAAGCCATCGCTGTGTAACCAAAAACATGTAAGTAATCATTAGCAGATGTACCTAACACCTCTAGATTTTTATTAGCATGGGATAAAATATAAGCGGTTATTTCTTGCAAATCTTGGTTTGCTTGAGCCAAAGGAGCAATAAATTCTTGCATGTTTTCTTCAGATGTTGCGTCAACAAATTCATTAACTTCATCAACGAATATTTGCATTAACGCCCCTTTACTACCAGCAACTTTTCTCGCTAATAAATCCATCGCTTGGATGCCATTTGTCCCTTCATAGATTTGAGCAATACGAGCATCTCGAACTAATTGTTCCTGACCCCATTCACGAATAAAGCCGTGGCCACCAAAAATTTGTTGCCCGGTGACGGTATTATCAAAACCCATATCGGTAAAAAAGGCTTTTGCGAGCGGTGTCATCAGTGCGGTTAAATTTTCAGATTTAACTTGTGCTTCATCTTCTCCGTAAGTTGCAATATCTAATTGCATTGCAATATAAAGCGATAATGCTCTTGAGCCTTCATTAAGCGCCTTCATGTTAAGAAGCATGCGACGTACATCGCCATGCACCATGATGGAATCAGCTGCTTTTTCAGGTGATTTAATACCAGATAAAGAGCGACTTTGAACGCGGTCTTTTGCATATTCAAGGGCGTTTTGATACGAACGTTCACTCGCTCCTAAGCCTTGAATACCGACACCAATACGTTCAAAATTCATCATAGTGAACATACAAGCTAAGCCCTTATTGAGCTCACCAACTAAGAATCCTTGCGAGTCATCAAAATTCATCACACATGTTGCTGATGCGTGAATTCCCATTTTGTGTTCAATAGAACCACAAGTCACCTGATTAAACTCACCAAGCGATTCATCATCATTTACTTTATATTTAGGCACAACGAATAGCGAAATACCTTTTGGGCCTTCGGGAGCATCTGGTAATTTAGCTAATACTAAATGAATAATGTTTTCAGCTAAATCATGCTCACCAGCGGTGATGAATATTTTATTCCCCGTAATTTTATAACTTCCATCTTCTTGGGCAATGGCTTTAGTGCGAATCATCCCTAAATCAGTACCCGCATGTGATTCGGTCAAGCACATAGTTGCCGACCAATCGCCAGCATACATGCGAGTTAGATAACGTTGTTTTAATTCTTCACTCGCATGCTTTGCGAGTGACAAACCTGCTCCAGCGGTTAATCCAGGATAAAGTGAAAATGAAATATCAGCTGAGCAAAGCATTTCTTCATGCAATGAGGTGATAACTTTCGGCATTCCCATACCGCCGTAATTTATATCTCCACCTAATGCTGGCCATCCACCTTCAACATAGGTACTGAACGCTTCTTTATAACCTGGAACCGTAGTCACTTTTCCTTCGTGAAAACTCACTCCTGTTTCATCACCTATTCTCGAAAGTGGTGCAATCACCTGCTCTGCTATTTTCGCACATTCAGAGAGAATGGCTTCAGAAGTTTCACGATCAACATGATCAGCAAGTTTAGGCAAACTTGGCCATAAAATATCATTTTCAAATACATCGTATAAAAGATAATTCATGTCTTTGACGGGAGCTTGGTATTCAGCCATATATAAAACCTTATGATTCAAACATTCAATTCAAACAATCGTTTGAATATAACTTAATTGAAAGAAAAGTAAAGTGAATAACTGTAAATAGCTTGTTCTTAGGTCTAAGGTTAAATAGAGTTAATAATTACCAAATTCATTATTTTCTATTCATCTATAGATATTTATGTATAAAAACAAACCTATGTGTTTACTTTTTTCAAAAGCTAATCAAATCTTAGTCCATTTTCTTCATGGAAGACTGTTTATTGGTGTTATTTTTTTGGGTTTTGTGAACATCACTCATGCCGAGCAATTAAAATTCGACAAAGTATTAAGTGATGATGATTATTTACTCAGTTACCAATGGCATGATCATCAAAAACAGCTGCAAGAGATCACGCTGACTTTGCCGCAAAAAGAAATATTTGATCGCTATCGAAATTTCGGAACTTACCAAAATAATTTAATGCACGAATATGTGAATAACGCCTTAAAAAGGTATTTCAAACAAAACCCTGTTTCTGGGCTTTTACTTTCATTCAAAGAGGAAAATGGTAGATATGCTATTGCTATCAAAGGAAGGAACCAGCAACTCATAGAAGACACTTATGCCAAGATAGAAGATCTTAAGCAGCAATTTCAACAAGACTATTTAGCTGAAAAATACTATCACCAATTTATCACTTACGATCAAATCATCGGCATAAAACCAGATCATGCTCGTATTGCCAACGAGTCTGTTGCCGATTTTAAAGCCCATAAATCAATGATCCTGAAAAAAGCGTCTATTAAAAATATTCGTAAAGTTTCCGACTACGTATTAGCTTTTATTCAAAGTATTCCGTATTCAACGTTAGAGTCTCGTATTACTTCGTCAGGTGCAGGATTTAGCCCACCATTAAAATTACTGTGGGAAAATCAAGGAGATTGCGATAGCAAAGTGACGTTAACGGCATCACTATTAAGAACGTTAATGCCAAGAATAAAAATGGCATTAATATTTATTGATAATCACGCATTAATTGGTATTGACGTTGCGCCAAATGGCGATGAAATGACGATAGTTCATGATGGTATAACGTATGTGTTAGCTGAACCAACAGGACCCGCTTCTTTACCGTTAGGTGAAATATCTGAACAATCTGAGCTGGCCATTAATAATGGCCATTACAGTGTAGAACCTTTCCATGCCTTAAGTTCGACTGAACTTGATGATACGGAAGACCCTGATGAAATCATTAATGAGTAATTGTACCAAAACAATCAATTTGTCAGATATTGTTGTTAAGTTGCCTCATTAGATCGTTAAGTTGCTGTGCCAAGTCTTTATTAGTCAGTTGCTGATTCTCAACATCAAAGTTGTCATAAAAGCTAGGTATAGATAAAGAACCTTTCACATCGGCTGCAAAATAAGGCGCTGACGTTACCGCAGAAGCCAAAACACTGCTTGCTCCGCCAGGTCCTGGAGAAGTCGCTAGCATAATAACAGGGGTTTGTTGGAAAACATGTTTCTCGATTCTTGATGCCCAATCAAAAATATTTTTATAAGCCGCAGTATACGAACCATTGTGTTCAGCAAATGATATAACAAGAGCATCTGCCGCCGCTATTTTTGCTATAAACTGCTTTGCTTGCTCTGGCTGGCCAATTTGCTGTTCTTTGTCTTGACTAAAAATAGGCATTTCGTAGTCATTTAAATCTAACAATTCAACATCAGCATTGTTAACTAAGCTTGCTGCGTATTGTGCTAATTGGCTATTTATTGATTTGCTATGACTACTTGCACCAAAGGCCAAAACTTTCATCTTCTATTCTCTATTGTTGTGTGGTTAATCTGCTCACTATATGCTTTTTTCGGTAAAAGATTAATCACACAACAAGCAATAGGTTATTTCCAAATGACGACTAATTAAATTAACTAATCATGTTAACCATTAACAACAGTTAACGCTTTTGTTCAATAATATGCACATCACGTTGCGGGAATGGAATAGTGATCCCTTGCTGTTCGAAGGCTAAATAGATAGCTTTATAGCCTTGGTATTTAGCTTGATAAAATGTAGAAGTAGGGATCCAAATTCTAATGCCAATGCTGATTGCACTATCGGCAAATTCGTCAATGCCCACTTGGAGTTTCGATGCATCATCATGTAGTGATAATGTATTTAACGTTTCTTCTACTAAAGCAATGGCCTTCATTGGATCATCGTTATAAGAAATACCCACATTCATCTCTAGTAAGGTATTATTTTTTGAATTGTGGAGTATTTCGCCGACTATATGTTTATTGGGGATGGTGATCTCAACATTATCTTCATCTTTAATTACGGTATAAGCGAGTAAAACCTCTTTTACTATGCCTCGAACGCCTTGCACTTCAATGGTATCACCAACAACGAATGGGCGAATTAAAATGATATTAAAACCTGCTGCGTAATTCGCTAATAACCCTTGAAATGCCAAACTCGCGCCTAAAGAAATTGCCCCAATTGCCGCAATAAATGGCGTTACGCTGATGCCCAATTTACTTAACGAGACAATAGACACCATAACCACAAAAACCATCTTGGTGGTATTAGCGAGAAATCGACTTAGCGTGACATCTAAGTTTTGCTTCTCACACATTTTCAACACGACTTTAGCGATTTTACCTGCAATGTAATAACCAAATAAAAAGATTAAAAAAGCGCCAACCAACTGAAAACTATAGTTACTGATAAAATCAACAATCAGCTGATAAAAGTTAGCAAATTGATCAATTTCTTCTTTCAATAACTCTGTTGGTAATACATCGGTTATTTTAGATGATTCACTGGTTGCTGGAGCTTGTTCAGCACTTGTTAATATACGCATAATTCCATTCTCATTTTTCTTTTACATAGTGTAATGCTTTTACTTTGTATTTGAGCACCTAAATAGCGATACCTTGCAATTAAAGCGTCAGTTTTCGCACACGAAAATTTTTACCTTTTAACTTACCATTGGTAATGATTTTCAAGGCGACATTGGCGACATCACTTTTTATGGCAACATAAGCTGAAATTGCAGAGATTTGAATTTTACCAATGCTGTCTCCTGCAATCGCTTTGTTCGCTGTTAAAGCACCTAAAATATCTCCAGGTCGAAGCTTTTGTTTTTTACCGCCGTCTATCTGCAAGGTCACCATAGCGGCTTGTTGTGGCCGAGCATTGCTAGGTAAAGTAGGTAAATCTTCCGCGGTAATGCTTTGTCCTAAATATTCTTCTAGCTTGATAATTTTATGTGCTTCCTTATGGCTAATTAATGAACATGCCATTCCTTTGCCACCAGCTCTACCTGTTCGACCTATTCGGTGAACATGAATTTCGGGATCTCTAGCCAGATGATAATTTATCACCATATCAAGGTTGTCTACATCAAGACCACGCGCTGCCACGTCAGTAGCCACAAGAATATTAACACTCTTATTGGTAAAGCAAATTAACGTCTGATCGCGGTCTCTTTGCTCTAAATCACCATGTAATGCCGCGCAACTAAAGCCATTACGCTTTAATGAGTCTGCTAACTCTTGTGTTTCTGCTTTGGTATTACAGAAAATCACCGTCGACTCTGGCTGATTAGCTAAAATTAAATGTTCAACAACTTCAGCTCGTTGGTCATTATCGTCAACTTGGTAGAAATGCTGAACTATGCTTGAATGATCATGCGTTGAAGCAACTTTAACCATCACAGGTTCAGACATAATATGTTCAGTAAGTTCTTTGATTTTCTTTGGAAAAGTCGCACTAAACAATAGATTTTGTCGCTGTTTTGGACATAATGAAAAAATTAATTCAAGTGCAGGTTCAAAGCCCATTTCTAACATGCGATCCGCTTCATCCAGCACTAAAGTATTTAGCTCATCAATGTTTAATCGACCTTTGCGAAGATGATCTTCGATACGACCGGGAGTCCCAACAATGATATGTGCGCCATGTTCTAGCGAACCAATTTGTGGCCCCATTGGAGTACCACCACATAAGGTCAGCACCTTAATATTATGAATTGCGCGCGCAAGCCTGCGAATTTCTTTGGCAACTTGATCAGCTAGTTCTCGGGTTGGACAAAGCACCAAAGCCTGTACACGAAAGCGTTTAACATCTAGATGATGCAATAACCCCAAACTAAAGGCGGCGGTTTTTCCTGAGCCTGTTTTACCTTGGGCGATAACATCTTTTCCAGACAATATTGCAGGAATGCTTTGCGCCTGAATAGCGGTCATTTCTTGATAGCCTAAAGAAACGAGGTTTTCACAGAGTTCGGGTTTAAGTGCTGTACTGGAGAAGTGTAGATTGCTCAATGTTGGTGTCACATGAAAAAATTTGAGCCAAGTATAGCAAATTCAGTCAGTTTAAATAACTTAAGTTTTTAATCGCTAGTCGTGTGTGATGATCTTTAATTTATGTGGAATATTTTGGTTATATTTGAAAACATTAAGCTCGACACTTTCGTATCAGAATCTTTTAATCAAACGCTTCAGTTTGAAAAACTAACTTAAGTATTGGCAAATTTCATGCGCTGGCATCGGCTTATAAAAATAAAAACCTTGGCCATAAATACAACCTTTTTGAATAAGTAACTCTGCATCCGCTAGGTTTTCAATGCCCTCACCTACCGTTGCCATTTGCAGGTTAGAAGCTAAATCAACTATGGTGCGAATTATCGCTTGATGGTTGTCATGCTCATGAATATTGTTGATAAAAGAGCGGTCAATTTTCAACACATCAATCGGAAAACGATGTAAATAACTCAAACTAGAATAACCTGTACCAAAATCATCCAGTAGAATTTTAACGCCCATTTTCTTCAGCGCTTGCATATTTTCTAACACAATATCTGAGTTTTCTAATAAAGCACGTTCAGTCAATTCCACTCTTAAATGACGCGCTTCAATACCGACTTTATTGATAATTTGTAGAATTTCATGGGGTAAGTTGCTATCGAAAAAATGATTACAGAATAAATTACAACTGACGTAAAGATCGTCTCGGTTGTAAGTTTCTTGCCAATTTTTAAGTTGCTGACACGATTTTTCAATAATTTGAAAATCTATCGCTTTCACTAAATTCGTTTCTTCCGCTAGCGGGATAAAATCATTAGGATAGACAAATCCTCGCTTATCACTATTCCATCTGGCAAGTGCTTCAAAACCTACTATCTCGCTATCACTTAACCTGACAATAGGCTGAAAATAAGGTGAAAATTCTTTTTGAGCTATGGCTTCTCGAATATCCGCTTCTAATGTTAAGGCATTTTCCACCTTTTTATGCATGCTCGAATCAAAGACTTCATAACGCCCTTTCCCCATATCTTTCGCATGATACATAGCAGTGTCGGCATCACGTAACATGACCTCAGCACTGGTATAACGCTTATCGTTAAATAACACACCAATGGAAGTACCAATAAAAACTGGCTGATTTTCAATAAGAAATGGGGTTAACAATAATTCCGTGATCCGCTGAGCGACATCATACGCTTCTTGCTGCTGTTCTAGATCTTCAATCAAAATTACAAATTCATCACCACCTAAACGAGCAACAGTATCTTTGGTTCTAACAACTTTTTTGAGTCCTTCGGCCACTTCCTTAAGTAAAATATCACCTGCGTGATGACCTAAACTATCATTGACTATTTTAAAGCGATCCAAATCAAGAAAAAGAACGGCAAATTGCAACTCTGGGCGGCGAATATTGCAAGCAATCGCATGATTTAATTGCTCTAAAAATACACTGCGATTAGGTAAGCCTGTGAGATTATCGTGCGAAGCAGCATATTTTAATTGATGCTCAACCTTTTCACGTTGTTTAATTTCGTCTTCTAATTCTGCAGTACGCAGCTTAACTTGCTGTTCAAGTAACTCTTGAGTTTTACGCTCAAATTGAGCCAATTCACGCCGTTTAATGGCTGTTGAAACATGTTGAGAAACAAAGTTAAGCAGTTCAGCATCTTGTTCATTAAAAATAATTTTCGCTTGATAACTTTGAATAACCATGGCACCGATTACTTCACCACTTTGAATTAAGGGCACTCCCAACCAAGATTTTGTTTTACCGCTCGGTTTTATCGTTAAACCTTGTTCATAAAGAGCAAGCATTTCCTCTGCATTTAATAATAACGTTTTACCTTGGCTGATAACGCGTTCTGTGAAGCCTTTACCGAAAGTTCTTGTGGTGAATTTACGATCAACATCATTGGTATCTTGCTCAGAAAAATAAACAAAAGATAAGGTATTTTTGTGACGATTAAATTTGGCAATATAAAAATTTTCTGCGTTGATCAATTGACCAACAATGTTATGCACCATGTCGTAAAATTTATTAATATTAATCGACGAGTCATTGGTTAATTCAGAGATCCTAAATAGCGATTCTTGTAATAGTTCAGACTTTTCACGTTCGCGAATTTGGCTCATCAGCTCACGTGTTCTCGCATCAACCGCTTTTTGCAAACGTTCACGGTCTTGCAAACGCATCATTGCTGCAACAATATGTTGAGCGGTGAACATCAACAAATCCATATCATGTTCTTGATAACGGGTAGTCTCAGAATAACTTTGTACAGCCATGACACCAATAACAAAACCGTCGCTGAGTAATGGCACACCAACCCAATCAGTTCCTGCCGTTCCTATTGCTTTTAAATGACCTTCTTCAGTTAATTTTTGGATTTTTTCAGGCGTCGCTAATAAAGGTTTTCCGGTTTCAATTACATAGCAGGTCATTGAACCTTTAAATTTTTCGTACTCGAAACTCCCAACAGGAAAAACATCATGTTCATCAACATGGTAAACAAACTCTAAGGTAGAGAATGTTTGATCAAACATGACGATATAAAAGTTATTGGCATTCATAATCGATGCAATGGCATGATGAACTTGTTTGAAGAATGTATTGAGATCAGCACATTCATTTGATAATTGATTCAGCGTCAACAATGCTGTGTAGCGATCTTGTAATTTACGATATTTATCAAGCAAAACAAGAGCTTCTTGTGCTAACTCACTTTCTTGCTGGGAGATTAAATTTCCATCGCCATTTACTTTTTTCGCCATACCTACACTAATGCACCTAATTGTTAAGAGAAGGCATAATGACTATTTTTGAAAAAAAATTCTAGTCAGATAATGACAATAACTATACTTTATTGTTACTTCTGCTCTATGCCTGTTTTCTTTAATTTTTCTATATTATCTTTGTTTCCACAAATAGCTTGTTGATGCTCATCACGATAATAGCGCATTTCTATGCAATCTGTTTGATATCGACGTTCTAACTCAGTTCTGATTAATGGCTTATCTTTAGCCATGGTAATTTGACGTTGCAGCGCTTGGCATTCTTGTATTTGTTCAGAAGCTAACGTGACATCTTCACACGCTTTTTCTTGAGTGGCGCAGGCTGATAAATAAGCAAAAGAAAACAAAGCACAAATAACCGAAAATTTCATATTTATTAATTCACTAGATTAAAAATTTATAAAAAGATTATAGCTAGGGATCAACAATGTCGATAGTTTTAAAAAAATACTTTATTTTTATTGACCAATTAGACAAGTTTTATTTTATAATAAAAATCAGTAAAGTGAATAATAAACAATTTCAGGACCATACTATGCAAGTACAAGTTGTCGACTATACCGCCAAAGATGCCCCACAACGTTTTGTTGAAAGCTTGAAATCAACAGGGTTTGGTGTGTTAACCAATCACCCAATAAAGCAAGAATTAGTAGAGTCTATTTACGCCAATTGGTTTGCCTTCTTCAAAGAAGGCAATAAACAAAGTTATGCCTTTGATCCTGAAAAACAAGACGGCTATTTTGCTCCTGAAATATCAGAAACAGCAAAAGGCCATAAACAAAAAGATATAAAAGAGTATTATCACGTCTACCCGTGGGGACGAATTCCTGATGAACTAAAAGATGATATTTTACAGTATTATCAAAACACCTCAGCATTAGCTGCTGAGCTGCTAGATTGGGTAGAAAAATATAGCCCCGCAGACGTTGCCCAAAAGTATTCTGAGCCTTTATCAAACATGATAAAAAACACGCCAAATACTTTATTACGAATTTTACATTACCCACCATTAACAGGTAATGAAGAACCAGGTGCCGTGCGTGCTGCCGCTCATGAAGATATCAATTTACTCACTATTTTGCCCGCCGCAAGCGAGCCAGGATTGCAAGTACAACAACAAAATGGAGAGTGGTTAGATATTCCTGCGGATTTTGGCCATTTAATTGTCAATATTGGCGATATGTTACAGGAAGCTTCTGGCGGCTATTTTCCTTCCACCAGTCACCGAGTGATTAATCCAAGTGGCGAAAACGCCAAAAAATCGCGCATTTCTTTACCTTTGTTTTTACACCCAAGAGACGAAGTAGTGCTTTCTGAACGACATACGCAAAAAACCTATTTATTAGAGCGCTTAAAAGAACTCGGCGTAAAATAGTCTCTATTTTTATGCTTTTATAATGCTTATGGCATTAGCCGTTTTTGTTTTTCTAACCTCTGCTAATGCCTTTTATCACGATAACAACTCTAGCATCTTGCCTAACCTTTCATCAATCAGACATTAACCGCGTCTTAAACAGCCAATAAAAAGCAATTTTTCAGAATTATTTAATGATCACAACTATGATTAACGATACCATAGCGCCCTTTTTTCAGCGGTGGCTCGTTGGTGTAACGTTTTGCACAACATGCGCATCGTCTATTAAATTTTGAGTATTGGAGTTTTTCTATGTCGTTTCACCCAGGTCAACGTTGGATCAGTGATGGAGAGTCAGATCAAGGATTAGGTACAGTTACTAGTGTTGAGAATCGATTTGTCACCATCATGTTCACTGCAACTGGGGACATTAGAAAATACGCGATTGCCAATGCACCTTTAACGCGAGTTGTCTTTAATAAAGGCGATACTATTCCAAGCCACGAAGGCTGGTTATTAGAAATCGAATCGGTAGAGGACGAAACACCAATCATTACCTATTCCGGCATTCGTAAAGACACCAAAGAACCTGCTCAACTTAAAGAAGTGATGATAGATCATTTCATCAAGTTTAATAAACCTCATGACAGATTATTAAACGGCCAAGTAGATCGTTTAGACTGGTTTAGATTACGCAAAGACTGCTTGCACCATCAATTTACTCAACAGCAATCTGAGCTAACAGGTTTAAGTGGTGGCCGCGTTAGCTTAATTCCTCATCAGCTTTATATCGCAGAAGAAGTCGGTAGCCGCTTTGCTCCGCGTGTTTTGCTTGCTGATGAAGTTGGTCTTGGTAAAACCATCGAAGCAGGATTAATCATCCATCAACAATTAGTGACTGGCCGAGCGCAACGCATTCTGATCATTGTGCCTGAATCATTAATGCATCAATGGTTAGTGGAAATGTTACGACGCTTTAACCTTCGTTTTAGCATTTTTGACGAAACACGTTGCCAAGAAATTGCCAACGCCGCAGAACCTGGTGAAGAAATTAACCCTTTTAGCTCTGAGCAATTGGTATTAGTCAATTTAGGTTTTATTACCGACAATCCTCAATGGTATGAATCGCTTATTGCGGAAGAATGGGATTTAATGGTCGTTGATGAAGCTCACCACCTTAATTGGCAAGTTGATAATGCCAGCACAGAATACTTATGTGTTGAACAACTCGCACAAACCATACCTGGTGTTTTATTGTTAACGGCTACGCCTGATCAACTTGGCCATGAAAGCCACTTTGCCCGTTTACGATTATTAGACCCTGATCGTTTTTATGATTACCAACGTTTTATTGAAGAAGAGCAGCACTACACAGAAGTTGCAGATGCCGCGAATGCGCTAGTTGCTAAAGATGCGTTAACAGATGAGCAAATCGACACGCTCAAACAATTACTTAAAGAAACCGATATTAGCGCGCAATTGGTGAATATTAATCAAGCACAAGATGAAAAAGTACAAGACCAAGCTAGGCAGAAAATTTTAGATCAATTACTTGATCGTCATGGCACAGGTCGTATTTTATTTAGAAATAGTCGTAACACAATCAAAGGCTTTCCAGAAAGAAAACTCAATGCTTCACCATTGACACTTCCTGAGCAATATCACGATAAAATTGAAGATTTCCTCTTAAGTGATCGCCCTGAAAATTTGCAACAAAGTGCTCAAGCTAACTATTTAGTTACTCCTGAAATGCTCTACAGCTTAGATGGACATGAAAACTGGTACGATTTTGACCCTCGTGTCGACTTTTTAATCCAACTACTTAAATCTCTGAATAAAGAAAAAGTATTAGTGATTTGTGCCCATGCGCAAACCGCCATTGAATTAGAAACTGCCCTTCGAGTAAAAGAAGGCATGCGTGCAGCTGTTTTCCATGAAGGGCTCAGCATTTTTGAACGTGACCGCGCAGCCGCATATTTCGCACAAGACGAAGACAGCGCGCAAGTATTACTTTGTTCTGAAATTGGCAGTGAAGGACGAAATTTCCAATTTGCTCATCACTTGGTATTATTTGATTTACCGACCAACCCCGATTTACTTGAGCAGCGTATTGGCCGCTTAGATCGTATCGGTCAAACGCAAACTATTCAGTTGCACGTACCTTATTTCGAACATTCTGCACAACAGATTTTATTTACTTGGTATCATCAAGCACTTAATGCCTTTGAGCATACCTGTATTACTGGCCGAGCTGTATTTGATGCCTTCGCTCAACAATTAACTGATCTAACGCTTTCTGCTGCGCCAACAGCAAAAGAAATTGCGTTATTGATTGAGCAAAGTCAGCAAAAGCATTTAACGTTAAAAGCCGAATTAGAAACAGGCCGAGATAAACTGCTCGAGCTGAATTCGTCAGGTCAAGGTAAAGCCGAAGTGCTGGTTGATAAAATCATCGATCTTGATTGTCAGACTCACTTGCCACAATTTATGTTTCAAGTATTAGACGTGTTCGGCATTGCCCAAGATGACAAATCAGACAATGCCATTGCGTTGCAACCTACAGAGCATATGCTCACGGGTAATTTTCCTTGTTTGCCAGATGATGGCACAACGATTACCTTTCATCGAGAAACCGCTTTAGCTTGTGAAGATTATCATTTACTGACTTGGGATCATCCTATGGTTAGAGGTGCTATGGACCTTGTCTTGTCAGATGAAATTGGCAACTCGAGTATTGGTTTATTAAAAAATCCAGCCTTACCAGCAGGCACATTTTTCTTAGAATGTCTTTTCACTATTGAAGCGACAGCGCCGAGTAAATTACAGTTAAATCGTTATTTACCTGTTACCCCTATTCGCGTGCTAGTGGATAAAAACGGGAATAATCTCGCCGATAAAGTGAGTGAAGCCATTCTTGATCAGCAACTTTCACCCGTGAAAAAACAAGTGGCTTTACAGCTTGTCAAAGCATTGAAATCTCAAGTTACGCCGCTAGTCACTAAGGCTGAGCAACATGCCGAGCAGCAAGTTGCAGCCATTCAAGCACAAGCACTAACAACGATGGAAGATAAACTTCAGCAAGAATTTCAACGCTTAACGGCTTTAAAAGCAATTAACCCAAGCGTGCGTCAAGAGGAATTAGATTTCATTGAATTACAACAAACTGAGCTGGCAAATTATATCAATAAAGCCCAGTTAAAATTTGAAGCGGTACGGTTAGTGGTAGTAAGTAATTAGTCACTTACTATTAAGCATCCACAAAAAAGAGATGAAATAAAAGATCGTGAGCGCCAACCCAGACTTTATTTATCAACCACCCATGTCACCTTATCTTGATATTGTATATCAAGATGATGACTTGGTGGTGCTCAATAAACCCAGCGGGCTGTTAACCGTTCCTGGACGCTTACCTGAACATCAAGATTGTTTGCAACATCGCGTTCAACGTATTTTACCAACGGCAACCATAGTGCACCGTTTAGATATGGCAACATCAGGCATTTTATTGATGGCATTAAACAAAGCCGCTCACGTGCATATCAGCCGAAAATTTGAACAACGCCAAACCCAAAAAAGCTATCTGGCACGTGTTTATGGAAATATTGCTCAGCCAAGCGGCAGTATAGATGAACCGTTAATTTGTGATTGGCCTAATCGACCAAAGCAAAAAATTGATCATCAACAAGGTAAAAAAGCGTTAACCCATTATCAAATATTAAGTTATGCCGACAACAGCACATTGGTTGAACTTACTCCAGTTACAGGTCGCTCGCATCAATTACGCGTTCATATGTTATCAATAGGACACCCAATTCTAGGTGACAGGCTCTACGCTCATCCTGAAGCATTAACTGAAAGCTCACGCTTACAACTTCACGCGCAATGGCTCAAAATCACCCACCCTGTTAACAATACGTTATTAACCTTTAACGCTAGCTGTCCTTTTAATTAATCTTTTTAAATCGCCAAGTCTGTTGACTGGAATCACAGAAGGCATTTTAATGAAGAAATATGAAACCAAGCCGATAACCTTGGTTATTAGCAATTTTCCTAATTAAGGCTTTATGTAGTGCGTGCTTTCCTCATTGTTTTTTGTTGTTATTTTTTAGTGTTATTCTCAAGCGTCACGCAAACCGCTTTTGCCCAACCATTGCTGCAACCTGCTGAACAGGAACAAGAACAACCAAAAGAACAAGAGCAAGAGCAAGAAAAAGAAAAAGAACCGAGCGATGAAAACAAAACTGAAGAACAATCAACATCAAGCTCAACTATTCAACGCAGTAAAATAGAGATAGCCCCGCCAATTGACGCTATTGAACAAAAAAAGAGTGATCTCAATCATTACTTGCCAGAAAAAACAGTTCAAACGGTGTTAACTGGGCCAAATGATCACATCACCCTTATCGAAACCAATCAAACAGCTAATAGCAAAGGAGTCATGGTGTTATTGCCTGATTGGCATCAAACGGCTGCCAGCCCGAAAGCGATGAATGATTTAAGAGCAAAGTTTCCACAACAAGGCTGGACAACCATTACCCTGCAACCGCCAAGCAAACCTGATAATTATCCTTCTTTGTCGTTAAAAAGCGAACAACGAGCACAAGAAAATTTAGATATTCTTACCGCATACCAAGAAGAACTCTCTGCCATTTTAACCGCCGTAATAGAGCAGGCTAAAACTTACCCAGGTATTATTGTTGTAGTTGCCGAAGGGCGCAATGGCGCAATTTTGCCTAGTATTTATCAAAAAGAACTGAGTGAAGAACCTATGGCATTAATCACCTTAAGTGCCTATTTAGATGATGACTCAAGTAGTGAAATTGCCGCCAAAAACCTTGCTCAAATTGACTTACCCGTGCTCGATTTCATCCTAAAAACTGATAACGGCTTAATATTACAAAATGCCGAGCTAAGAAAAAAACACGTCAACCAAGCGCTCAAATCCTACTACAGACAAAAACAACTTCATAACATTCACACAGGTTATTACCCAAAAAATCAGTTACTTAAAGAAATAAGTGGTTGGTTGAAATCTATCGGTTGGTAACGTCACTTTTCAGTCTTGGTAAATTTAAAAATATTTCTTGAAAATATTTGTCACACTTTTGTGCTTAATTACATCTTTATTACAAAGAAGAAATAACTGACACTGAAAATAAGTTATCAATAATCCATAAAAATCGGAATTTAATGAATAAACAGGGCTTTGGTAAAACACTATCTGAACTAGATTTTGTTGCACTAAAAAGGGGAAAGCACCAAGGATTTAATGCAGCTTATCAGCTGTATGCTGATCATGTTTATTCTTTATGTGTTCATATTTTAGGTAACGAACAAACAGCAGCGGACATTATGCAAACAGTTTTTGAAACATTACTGATAAAGTCATCCACGTTACAAAAGCGTGAATCACTAGGTTCATGGCTTAAACAATGTAGCATTAATGCTTGTATGGGCTATTTTAGGCAAATTAAGCAAGAACATTTATTTTTTGAACAAGACACTACTTCGCTTTCTGTTGGCGAAAAAAGTAACAACGCTGAACACTACACGAGTGATGAAGAGGTAGTGAAAAATTCTACTCACAATGCAGAGTCGCTACCGATTAATTCGCTATTAAAAAAACTCCCAACAACGCAACGTTCAGTGGTTTATTTACATGCTGCACAAGGGCTAAAGCATAATGAAATAGCACCAAGTTTGGGCATTGAAGAAAGTAATAGTCGACAATTGTATAGCCGTGCCATCAAACAGTTACGGTTATGGCTAGGTAAGGCAGGGTAACAAATGAGTAAAAATCCTGATCAAATGGAGCAAGAAATTAACCATTATTTGGCGGCAACACAAAACACTATGCCACTTTATAAAGCGCCAAATCTCGCTGACACTATTTGGCAACGACATCAAAATAAAAAAATCACCAAAGCGACAGCCATAGCCGCAAGTGTTTGTTTATTATCGTTAACATTTTGGATTTCAAGCAGCCCTAGCTTAAAACAAGGCCCGAGTTTAGTGGTTAAAAATCAAAAACTAGAATTACAACTCTCGCAGCTATCTAATAGAGAATTGTCTGGACAACAACAGATGATCGTTGCCAATTGGCAACATGAATTAGAACTACTTGACCAAAATTTAGAACAAGAAAAAGACCGTATATTAACCCAAAACCTATGGTCAATACGAAATCAGTTACTAACACAAATGATTGATTTTTATTTACAACCTATGGATTTATACGAGATTTAAAGGATCGTTTATGAAAATAATGATGTACTGTTTGCTGTTAATTAACTTTCCTCTCATGGCTGCTGATTTTAAATCACCAAAATCAGAAAAATTAGCACAACAACTCGTTCGCTCTATTAATCAAATACTCACTGAAATTGCAGAGCAAGAAATTGCTGCCGGTGCAGCCCCTGAAGATATTGCCATTTATTTAAACCAATTAGAAAAATATGACAGCGGGAGATTTGGTGCCATCTTAGATAATAATCGTTTAGGCAAAATAGTTTCAATTACGCCAAAAAGCCCTGCAAGTTTGCTCGGATTAAAAAGTGGCGATGTTTTATTAACCGTTAATGGCAACCAAGTGAGTCAAGCTGATGATACTTGGCGCAACAACTTGCAATATGCCCAAGACAAAACGCCTGTAGAAATCACACTCAATCGAAATGGAACTGACTTAGCACTTAAAGGGCAGTTTAGTGCTAAATTCACTCCTTCTTGGGAACTTATCAGCAATAGTGAGTTAATCACAAATTCAGCATCATTTGCCGCGCAGATCCCATATTTTGATAACGATAAAAAGTCATTCACGTTGCCAACAGAATCCGAGAATCGTCATCCAGATGACAATCTCAATCCAAACTTAGGTTGTGGTCGAGTATTTGTTTATAACAATGAAGATTTAGATTACCGAACAGACGCGTTAATAAGAATTGATGACAAAAAAGTCCCTCGCGGCAAAACTCGCCATAAACTCAGTGTTGGCTCACACAAGTTGGAATTAAGATCTGTTTTTCCATCAAATAAATATTTTTACACCATCAATATTGCTAAAAACTCTGTCTACCATATTGGTTTTGTTAACCATGGAAATTGGCTTGATGAAAAGGGCAATAAAATGTTACCCGATGACTATGTTGGCCCAGCGGTAATTAAAGTAACGACTCAGCAATGTCAGCTATAAAAGTTAAAACATATTCTTAATTATAGACTGCAGATATTGTAAGAAAAATGATTAGACAGCAAAATAGAAAAAATATAATGTCGACTAATTCAATTTATGCGAATAGTTCATCACGTCTAACTACTTTTTATCGGCAGAGACCATTTCATATGCGGCTTGAATATCCTGCGCTTTTTGCTTTGCTACTTCCATCATTTCTGGCGGTAAGCCTTTAGCAACCAATTTATCAGGATGATGTTGCGACATCAGCTTTCGATAGGCCTTTTTAATATCTCTTTCTGAATCGGATTTTTTCACCCCTAATATTGCATAAGCGTTATCTAATTGTTGAGGGCTAGACGCTTTTTTCGTGCCATTACTTTGATGAAAATTAGCACCCGCGATGATCATTTCTAACAAACGATCAAGTTCAATTGTTGAGAAGCCCAGAATTTTAGCAATGCGATGCAGTGCGTCACGCTCAGCGTTATCTAAATCGCCATCAGCAAAAGCAACTTGAATTTGAATTTCTAGAAACAGCATCAGTAAGTCTTGTCTGCCAGCACAGATGCGTTTAAATTTTGTCAAATGATCTTCAAGAGGAAAGCCCGCCATTTTTCCTTCTCGAAATGCATCTTGTGCCTGCTGACGCATCTCTTGATTTAGCCCTAATTTGTCCATGTAAGCTTTGGCGAAAGCTATTTCATGCTCTGAAACTCGTCCATTCGCTTTGGCAATAAATCCCATAGCAGCAAAGGTGCTGTAAAAAAACGCGGCTTGTCGGCTTTCTTCGTTTTGCTGTGCAAGGCCACTAAAATCAAGCCCTACCCCTTTATCAAATCTATGTCCAAGCCACAGCCCT
>DAINNQ010000012.1:0-9957 GCA_036735825.1 Alteromonadaceae bacterium
CTATGGTTCAGGCTTATTGCGTGCCGCCGTTGTACTGATAAACGTAGGCATACCTTACATATTTACAATAAAAAAATGTAACCAACAATTTAAAAAATATCGCCTAGGTGATAGAGTTTTATATGGTTCTATATTAGTAGTGATGCTTATTTTCATCGCCTATATTGCTATTTATGCTCTCTTCTTTTTTCAACAAAAAAACGCTCCTTTAGCGCTATATTTTATCGCGCTATTGAGCTTTATTTGTGTTTTATTTTTCGGTTTTGCGCTCAGTATTATTTATTCTTTAGTCGGCAAACTTAGAAAAGAAATCATTACCGATCGCCTCACCGGCGCTAAAAACCGTAATTATTTGAAAGAAGTTTCTGGCCAACTGATGTCTATTGCCAAACGTAATAATACCCCTCTTTCTCTCATTCTTTGTGATATTGATTGGTTTAAGCGCATCAACGATACCTACGGGCATGTGGCAGGTGATAAAGTTTTAAAAGTTTTCTCAAGAATTGTTAAAAAATCATTACGTTCAGAAGATACCCTAATAAGGATTGGCGGTGAAGAATTCGTGATTTTGCTCCCTCATAACGATTTGTCTCAAGCTCAGCAAACAGCAGAACGCTTAAGGGTCATCATTAATGAACATTCCATCAACGTAGAAATTGACGATATTAATATTTCTGCTTGTTTCGGTGTCGCACAAGTGAACCTAGATAGAACGATAGACGACAATATCAATAATGCGGATATTGCCTTATACGAAGCGAAAAGAAGTGGCCGCAATAAAGTCGTCATTTTTAATAGCAAACCTGGTGAATAATAACGAGAAGCTCCGCTTGAATTACCTTTTGCTGATCTGTTATAAACAAACTCCGAGTATTATCACCCGCCTCAATGCATAGGAACTTACCCTCTATGGAAAAAATGGAAAAATTTCAAACTATTTACCAGCGCGCAGCAGAGCGTAAAGGCGGAGAAAAAGCACTCGAACACTTATTATCAGACGTGCATTCAAGTGAAGATATTGCAAACCTAACCGATGATCGAGTGTTGTCAGCAATGACTAAAAAAATTTTCCAATCTGGCTTTGTTTGGCGAGTCGTTGAGAATAAATGGCAAGATTTTGAAGACAGTTTCTTCAATTTTGACATCACTAAAATATTAATGATGCCAGAAGAAATGCTAGAAAAAAAAGCCGCAGATCCGAAAATTATTCGTAATTTCAACAAAGTAAAAACCATTAAAGCCAATGCTCAAATGATTTTTGAAGAGCAACAAAATGGCCATAGTTTTGCTGAATTTATTGCTCAGTGGCCTAGTGATAACATTATTGGTTTGTGGAGTTATCTTAAGAATAAAGGTCAACGCTTGGGCGGAAATACCGGTCCATACGCATTAAGAGTGTTAGGCAAAGACACGTTTTTACTTAGCAATGACATTGAAGCTTATTTTCGCGCCAATAAAATCATCACTGGCGGTTTGCAAAGTAAATCCAGTTTACAGGCTATTCAAGCGAGCTTTAATCAATTGCGAGAAGAAAGTGGTTATAGCTTAAGCCAGCTAAGTCGTTTAATTGCCTTCGCCACGGGCGATAATCACATCATGGCAGAGCAATAATGACCAACCAAACACAACTAAACACTGGCATTGCTTTGGGCTATGTCGATAGAGAAGATGTTGAATTAGCGAAAAAAATCGCTAAAAAGTGGCAGTTTCAATACATTGGTGATGTTGCCTCAAAAGCAAACCAGCCGAGTATGCCATTTTTATTGCAAATTAATCTTCAATATCTCGAGTTGTTAAAGTGTGATGAGCCAAAACTTGGCGCGATAAAAGTCGACTTTGTGGAAGGTGCTGTTGCTCATCGTCGCAAATTTGGCGGCGGTCGAGGCCAAGATATTGCAAAGGCCATTGGTTTAAAACATGGCTTTACACCTCATGTGTTAGACGCGACAGCAGGGTTAGGTCGTGACGCTTTTGTACTTGCCTCGCTTGGTTGCCAAGTGTCACTCATGGAACGCATGCCCGTTGTCGCGGCATTGTTAGAAAATGGCCTTGCTCGCGCCAAACTCAATGAAGATGTTTGCGCAATAGCTGATCGCATGACATTAATTCATTCTTCTTCCATCGAAAATATGACATTAGTTAATCAACCAGATGTGATTTATTTAGACCCTATGTATCCGCATCGTGAAAAATCGGCTGCCATTAAAAAAGAAATGCGTGTTTTCCAATCACTTGTTGGCGAAGATCTTGATGCTGATAAATTATTAGCCCCAGCTCGAGCGTTGGCTAAATACCGCGTTGTCGTTAAACGCCCTTCTTATGCTGAACCATTAGACAATCAAAAACCCACAACAAGTATTATGATGAAAAAAAATCGTTTTGATGTTTATGTGAATCAAGCTATTCCAAAAAATTAGCTAAAAACATATATGGTTAGCGACAACCTAGGTGATAAGACAAACTCAGAACCCAGCTCTAAAACAAAAACGCTTTAATAAATTTGTCACAGTCCTTTGCTAACGTATTAACTTTGCTTGTCTACAGCATGGCTAATTCGTGTGGTCAGCCTATTAAGCGATATGAAATAAAGCCTCTTATTTCATATCGCTAGCAACATAATTGTCATATTTCTGTAACGATACTGTCACATTTCAAACCGACAATTCGCACTTAGCTGTTTATTATTTTTTTAAGGGATTACTGTGCGCGTTTCAAGTTTTTCAAGAGCTTCTGTTATCGCCATTAGCGCATTTGCTGCGATTTTTTTAGCTACTATGTACCATGTCGGTAATTCCTTAACGCAAAGCCGAACACAATATTCGGGTTATCAAACATTAAAATCGCTAACAACCATCAAATTCAACCGAACCATTGCTCGTTATTTGCAAAACGGCGACGCAACTTTACTTAACGAAGCCGAAACGCTACTCACTGATATTGTTAATAGCACCAATGTTATCGGCATTGATTCCTTAACGGTTAACATTGAACAACAAGCCAATGAGCTGCAAAATGATATAAAAACTAAGTATCGTGCCATGGGTAAATTAAGTGCGGATCCGCTGGTGTTACTCAGAAATGGCGAGCAAGAAATGGCAGCTATTAATGCCGATTTAGCCGCCATGGCTAACCAATCAAGTGCTTTGTCATCTCAAGAAAAAATCACCTATCTGCAATTAACCAACTCAACGGCTAAAGCAATTTATGACTTGGTTAATCGCCGTGAAAAGATGTTTACTACGCAATCCGTAAATGCCTCCTCAGTTAAAACGGCCTTAACTGAGCTGACCAATTTGTCACTGCAATTTTCTCACTTCCCAAGCTTAGCTATTTTTACAGAAGCGGATGACGATGATGACTTTTTTCAAGATGAAGATGATGAAAAAGAAGATATCAGCGAAACGGCACTGGAAGATTTATTATCGTTAATTAACCGTTATCAAATTGAACTCGATAACACATTAGATTTGTTAGCACAGAAACAACAAGGTTTGGCGCTACTTGCTTCTCAAGTTAGTCAACTGGAAGAAATAATTGTTTCTGGTGAACAAACTATTACCGCACAGCAAACCCAAGTCAATGATCAGTTAAAACTTGTTGTTATTGGTTTGATGTCATTTCTGATCTTATTTTTGGCGGCTAATTATTGGTTAACTCGCAGTGTGGTACTCAATCCATTACGAAAACTCCGTGACAGCTTTGTTGCTTTAGTCAATGAAGGCCGCATTGAAAATATTACCGGTATCGCGGTAAAAACTGAATTAGGTGAAATTTCACAAAGTTTTAATCAAATGGTGACCAAACTGGCTGATGAAGATAAACAAAAAGCCACACAACTTAGCTTAGTGTCAAACGCCATGAAAACCATGGAAAGCCAAGCTCAAAATATTCTACAGTCATCATCAAGTACCAGTGAACATTTACTTGTTGTCGATGAAATCATGTCTGCATTGTCGCAAGTGACTGAAAACGTAAATACTTTATCACAGCAGGTGGTAGAAAACGCTCAAGCCACACAACAAGCAATGAATGACAGCCAAGAAAAAGTCGCGGAAGTATTAGTGGCCAGTGAACAAACTAATATTGCCGCAAACGAAGGTCGCAATGCTATTTCATCGTTATCACAATCCGTTGAAAGTGTTGGCTTAATTGTTGATGTGATCAGCTCAATCGCCGATCAAACCAATTTACTCGCACTTAACGCTGCAATTGAAGCTGCCCGTGCAGGCGAACACGGCCGTGGTTTCTCAGTGGTTGCTGATGAAGTAAGGCAATTAGCAGGTAAAACGCAAGAATCATTAAAGCAAGTCAGCCAGCGTTTAGAACAGCTTAATCAAGCAAGCGAAACATTAGAAAATAATATTCTGGGTATTGAACAAGCATCAGGACAGCAAAAAGATATCGCGAAGCTGCTCAAAGACAATGCCGCCAATGTGGTTAGCCAAGCCATCACCTCCGCCAATGTCGCTGAAGACACTTTAGCGCAAATCAATCAGCAGCGTCGTCACTTTGCTGAATTTGAACAAGCTATGACCAGTGTTAACGACGAAGTGAGCCAATCGAGAGTTCTGGCTGAGAACATTTCTAAAGATGTCACCAATCAAGTTAACGATATTAATCAAACTTTAAAACTTGAAGCATTAGCTTAAGCTGTTTAAGTCAAACGAAAAAAACAAAGGTTGGTGCTTTTATTTAGCTGTAACGATAATTATTATCATGAAAACCGTGCGCTAAGCCGCTCAATATTCTAAAATTGAACTTAGCGTTTATTGAGGTATTCATTGATGGGCAAATCGTTGTGCAAATGGAAAAAAAAGGACATTGAAAAAGGCCTTCATGAACTCGCTCATATTGTCGATAAGCCCCGCTATCTTTGCAAAGACTGTGCACGCTGCGCACATGACAAAGGCTTTTTATGTAAAGCCGTTAAACTCCCTATTTCTCAAACCATTTAAGGTAAAACAATGATTGCAATAAACTCGAAAATGCCATCTGGCGAATTACAGCAGTTATCTGACGGCAATATGATCACTCATCAAAGTGATGAATTATTTGCCAATAAAAAAGTCGTTTTATTTGCAGTACCTGGGGCATTCACTCCAACCTGTTCTGTTGCGCACTTGCCAGGCTATGTTGTCGCTGCCGATGATTTTAAAGCCAAGGGCGTTGATGCCATTATTTGCTTATCGGTTAATGATGCTTTTGTGATGAATGCTTGGGGTGAATCGCAAAACGCTGAAAATATTATGATGTTAGCGGATGGCGATGGCAGTTATAGCCAAGCATTAGGCTTAACGATGGAAACAGCAAGTTTTGGCGGCTTACGTTCACAACGTTATGCTATGGTCATTGATAATGGTGTGGTCACTGGCTTATTTGTTGAAGAACCGAAAGCATTTGAAGTGAGTAAAGCTGAAAACGTTTTAGAGAGTTTATAAGAAAATACCTAACGGACTTGAAGCAGAACTCATAAACAGGCAGAATTCATTGCTTAAAATATATTTTAGGAGCCCCCATGTTAAAGCCGGAAATGGTTGAAAAGTTAAATGATCAAATTAATCTTGAGTTCTACTCATCAAATTTATACTTGCAAATGAGTGCTTGGTGCGAAGAAAAAGGCTTTGAAGGGGCTGCTGAGTTTATGCGCAAACACGCACTTGAAGAAATGGATCATATGACCCGTCTTTTCACGTACGTCAGTGAAACAGGTGCTTTGCCAATCTTGGGTGCAATCGATGCGCCGCCTCATGAGTTTAAATCACTTGGTGACGTTTTTGAAAAAACGTATCAACATGAATGTTTGATCACAGAACGTATTAATTCACTGGCTCACCAAGCGTTTAGTAGCCAAGATTATTCAACTTTTAATTTCTTACAATGGTATGTTTCCGAGCAGCACGAAGAAGAAACCTTGTTTAAAAGTGTGCTTGATAAAATCAACCTTGTTGGTCACGACGGCCATGCTTTATTCTTTGTTGATAAAGACTTAGCTGAAATGGCTAGAAAGGGAACAACCAGTATTATGACGCAAGCGTAATTTAACCCACTTTTTGAAATAGGGGCTTCAATTAATGGCTCCTTTTTTATTCCTTTTATTAGGCATTCCTCACTCACCAAAAAATCCTAAAGTAAAAGCTAACTCAACTTAAAACAATGACAAGACTAAACTAGATGCCACGTTTGAATAAATCTATAATGACGCGTTAACACCAATAAATGGGTATAAAAGTGGTACAAAGTGACGTTTTAATAATAGGTGCGGGAGCTGCTGGCTTAATGTGTGCCGCAACAGCAGGCTATCGTGGTAAATCAGTTACTGTTGTTGATATGGGCAAAAAGCCCGGGCGAAAAATACTCATCAGTGGCGGTGGCCGATGCAATTTTACCAACGAAAATGCTCGCCCTGAAAACTACCTTTGCCAAAATCCGCATTTCATTAAATCAGCATTAAGCCGTTATAGCGCTCAAGATTTTATCGAGTTGGTAGAACGACACGGTGTTGAATATCATCATAAAACTCTCGGGCAATTATTTTGCACCGATAGCGCTCAAAACATAGTTGACGTGCTCATGACCGAATGTGATTGGGCTGGTGTTAATGTGCAATTGCGCAGTGAAGTTATTGCTGTGGAAAAAAACGACGCAGGATTTTTAGTGCAAACCTCTGGCGAAAGTTATCAATGCCAATCATTAGTTGTCGCCTCTGGTGGTTTAACTATGCCCAAATTAGGCGCATCACCCATTGGCTATAAAATTGCGCAGCAGTTTGGCTTAGCCATTTTACCAACAACAGCGGCTCTTGTGCCTTTTACTCTACATGACCACGACAAACATAAGTTTGATGGCTTATCTGGTATTAGCCTACCAACGATTGTAACCAGCGAAAGTGGCGTGAGTTTTAAAGAAAATATTTTATTTACTCACCGTGGCTTATCAGGCCCAGCCATTTTACAAATATCTTCTTTTTGGCAAGCAGGCCAAGCCGTCACCATTAACTTGCTTCCCGATTTATCCATGAATGAATTAATTAAAAATTGGCGAGAAACCAACGGCCAAAAATCGCTAAAAAACATGCTTTCAACCATACTGCCCAAACGTTTTGTAGAAGCTATGGTTGAACATAATGACATCACGGATAAAACCATCAACCAACTCAGCAAAGATGATGTAACCTATTTAGAGCTTTACCTGCACCACTGGCAAATAAAACCCAATGGCACAGAAGGCTACCGAACGGCTGAAGTTACTTTAGGTGGGGTCGATACGGACGAGCTTTCGAGCAAAACCTTTGAAGCAAAAAAAGTGTCTGATTTATATTTCATCGGTGAAGTGATAGATGTGACGGGTTGGCTCGGCGGTTATAATTTTCAAGCATGTTGGGCGCAAGGCGTAGCCTGTGGACAAGCAGTTTAATTGTGATCTGCTATCAAAAAAGCCCCCTTCCAATCTAAATATTTGATTCACAAACCCCTGCTTAATATTAAGTAGGGATTTTTTACTCAAATTTCGTAATGAACTTTCATCCTGCTTTAATAAAAATAACTGAAACAATACTTAAAGGATAAAATAGCATCGATAAAGCCCTAAAACCTTAATGATAATCATTATTATTTACATTTGGTATTCTGCGCCCGCTTTACTTTATTAAGACAAGGGAACAGAGCCACAACATGAATAAAAAACTTAAACTTCATCAGGAACAATATGCCTTAGGTGCAACTGCGTTAGCTGCTGCGTTAGTTTTTGGTAGTTCTACAGTATACGCAGACACTCTCAAAATTGACTGTAAAACAGAAAGTGAAAATTGCGAGGCATCACAAAATAAAGAAGCGATCGAGCGTATTCAAATACATGGTATGCGCAATTCGATTTATCGATTTGATAAGTCGGGTGATCCTCGCAGAGTTGCGGATTTAGTTGATACACCAACAACGATTACGGTACTCACTCAAGATCAAATTCAAGAATCTGGTAATTCTGATTTAAAAGAAATTTTATCATCACAAGCCGGTGTAACATTAGGTACAGGTGAAAATGGTAATGCTTTTGGTGACAGATATATCATTCGAGGACACGAAGCTCGTAGCGATGTATTTGTTGACGGGTTGCGCGATCCAGGCATGACAACACGCGAAAGCTTTGCAACTGAACGAGTTGAAATTACCAAAGGACCAAGTTCTACTTTTGCAGGGAGAGGGTCATCTGGCGGAGCAGTCAATTCGATCACAAAGCAGGCATCTACCTCATATAACTTTGGTCGTGTTGACGCCAGCATTGGTACTGACGATTACACTCGCCTGACGCTTGATTATAATTTGTCTATTGCTGAGAACTCCGCAATACGTGTTAACGCATTAACTGCAGACGAAACTAAACCAGGTCGAGATAATATCAAACGTGAAAGATCGGGTGTGCAATTATCAGGTATATATGACGTAACCGAGCAGCTCGAATTTATTGCTGATGTTTATTATTTAAAAGCCAACGAAATTCCTGATTTGGGCAGTTATTTTGACCATGAAGCTCGCTATCCAATCGAAAACATTCCTGTTTATGCACAAGAATCAGATTTTCTAAACTCTGAAGTAACAACATTTACGCTGCGTACAAGCTATGAAATTAATGACAACGTACGTTTTTTCAATGCAACTCGCGTTGGTGAAACTGAGAATGGTTACATAACGACAGGTGTTCGTGGTGGTAATAGAGCAGATACAGACCCTTCAGCTCCAGGTGCTTATACCTTATCAATCAGCACACACCAAGGCTGGCAGGAAGTTGAATATTTTGCAACGCAGTTTAACTTGTTTTGGGATCTCGACACTGACAACTTCAAACACAAACTAGTGTTTGGTTTTGAATATGGTGATGAGTCTGTTGATAACGGAGTATTTAATATTTCTTATAATAATGAAGGAAATTGTTTAATTAATAGCAGGCGTGGAGTTTCAAGCGGCTATTGTATTTTAGATGGCAATGGCGATACCGTTAATAATCTTTCTGGCTTAATGAATCGTTCATATGAGCGTGGAATAGCCGATGCTTTGTATCAAATTGAAACCTACTCTTTTTACTTTATGGACACAGTGCAACTAACTGACCAAACAAATGTATTTTTTGGGCTTCGTCAAGACAGCTTTGATTATAGTAATGACACCATTAGTCGCGGCGTAGAAAATGACTATAGCTTTGATGACAAGCTTTATAATGGCCATTTAGGGTTAGTGTATGATTTTAATAAAGATACGAATGTTTATATAACCTACAGTACAGCAACCAATATTAACGGTGGTGAGTCAGATCTTGGGGCTAATTGTGGTTATGGTGGTTTATGTGGTGATCCAACACAAGCCGCTGTAGCCGATCCTGAAACCATTGAAAATTTCGAGCTTGGTACCAAAATAATGCTCATGAATGATGAATTAATGTTTACCGCTGCTGTTTTTCGTATGACTAAAAGCGATGTCATGGAAAGCGTTGGTGATAATTATTCAACATTAGGTTCACTTAATACTGGTGAAAACCGTGTGCAAGGGATCGAAATTGGTTTAGTGGGTGAAATTACAGATCAATTAAGCGTTCAGTTATCAGCCGCATCAATGGATTCCGAAGTATTAGCATCATTTAATGACAATTATGTTGGTTTAGCACTAAGTAACTTTGCTGACAAAAGCGCATTTGTACAATTACGTTATCAGCTTAATGAGCAATGGGTTATTGGAGGTGATTATTCATATCAAAGCGAAATATTTGGTGGTCAGCCTGATACAGCCGCAGGTTATGATCAACAAAATGGTCGTTACAGCATTGTCGTGCCTGACTATCAAGTAGTTAACTTTTTTGCCAATTACTACCCGTCAGAATCATTATCATTTAGATTAAATATCGGTAATGCTTTTGATGAAGAATATTGGACAGCTGCTTATCGCTCTGGCTCATTTATGTATTTAGGCGATG
>DAINNQ010000012.1:9968-13263 GCA_036735825.1 Alteromonadaceae bacterium
AAGCACACGCTTAACGGTTAATTATCAATTTTAAGTAGGATAGAAAGATGGTTGTTCTTGAACAAATATTATCGAAAACAGAAGTCCAAGAGTTTTTAACAATACTTAACTCATCTCCATGGTTAGATGGTAAAAATACCGCTATGGGTATGGCAAGTTCAGTCAAAAATAACCATCAAGCCGATGCTAATCACGCTAATGTTCGTCAACTTGCAAATCGTTTGTTGGCGCGCATTGGCGAAACGCCGCAGTTAATCTCTGCGGCTTTACCTCACAAAATTTTTCCTCCTTGTTTTAACCAGTATGCTGTTTCACAAGAATATGGTTATCACGTTGATGCCGCCATTATGCGCTTACCTAACAGCCAAGAAGTATTACGCAGTGATATGTCGATGACCGTGTTTCTAAATGAGCCTGATGAATATGAAGGTGGAGAACTTGTTATCTCGACTGAATTTGGCGAGCAAAAAGTTAAACTTGCTGCAGGCCAAGCTGTTGTTTATCCGTCAAGTAGCTTACATAAAGTAACGGCTGTTACTCAAGGAAAACGCTTAGCAGCCATAACATGGATGCAAAGCATGATCCCTGATGTCAGTTTACGGCAAACACTTTTTCAGCTTGATACTGCGATCCAACACTTGATTAACCAGCAACAAGCTGATCGTCAGGAACTCGATAGATTACACAATGTTTATCACAATCTTATTAGACAATTTTCTCAGCTGTGAATCATTTATAATGAACCAAATAGCATAAGTTTAGCTTATTTGATATTCGTCTTAATAACTGTTCAACTTTAAGCATAGTGTTATGTTTAACATCCGTAGTTTCTACAGCAATGTTAATTGCAACTGGCTCTTTTAACTCTTTATCACTTTTGCTAACGGTCACTATTGTCATGTTAATTTCTCAATCAGATTTAATATGCTGATATTTTGCACAGAATAGATTTACTAAACCAACGATAAGAATTAACATCACACATAAGTTTTACTTATATTTAATGTATTTTCTATTTAATGGATAAACGCCTTAAACACCTAAACGCGCTACATACTTTTGAATGTGCCGCTAGACACAAAAGTTATAGTAAAGCGGCAGAAGAGTTGTTTGTCTCGCAAGCGGCTGTAAGTCAACAAATTCGATTGTTGGAAAGCCATTTAGCCATTAAACTTTTTGCTAGAAATGGTCGTCAAATGGAGCTTACTGCCAGCGGTGAAACACTGCATCAGTCGTGTCAAAAGGGCTTTGATGAAATAATTAAAGGGCTCAATAGTATTCAATGCGAAGGTATTGCTGGAGATCTCACCATTACCTCTACCCAAGCGTTTTGTTCTTTATGGTTAATGCCTCGGCTTTACAAGTTTTCCCTACAACACCCTGAGATCAACATTAAAATACTAGGGTCTAATCAAATAGAGGATCTTCAGAAAAAGCATATTGATTTAGCGATACGTTTTAGTACAAAAATGAATGCATTTGATGACAATCAATTGATCGTGCAAGATTTCGGCGATGATTATGCCTACCCAGTGTGCTCACCTAAACTTATTGAAAAATATCACATTAAGTCACCCGCAGATTTATTAAAATGTCGATTGGTCAGCTTAGCGAATGAAAAAATAGTGACATGGCGCGATTGGTTCACACATGTGGGTGTACAAGGTTTCGATACCCATATCAGTAAAACCGAAGTCACATCTAGTGACATGGCATTAAGCGCGGTGCTAACTGGCGATAGTGTCGCTTTAGCTGTTTCTGCGTTGTTTCTCCCTTATATAAAAAGTAAACAGCTGATTGTGCCCTTTAATATCAGACATCCCAGTCACTGGAAACGATACATAGCCTACAGCACAAACTCATCAAAACATGCACGTATAAAAGTGTTTGTGCAGTGGTTACAACAAGAAATGCAAGAGTCGAGTCATCAGCTTAGTTTAATCAATTAACCTTAACTCGATTTAAGAGGTTGGTTATTTTATTGAAATCTAATTTATTGATATCTAACTCAATAAATTTATACAACTTTCTAGCTAGAGGTTTTTTGTTAATTCAAGGTAAATTAGTCTGCGCTCGGGTCAAACAACGTTAAAATAAGGTATTATCACGCTAAATTTAACCTATCGACCTGCTTTTAAGTTCAGCACGATTGTAGATATAAAAGGTATATAAACATTTATGACCAATATTCTAGTAGTAGATGACAGAGCTGACATTCGCTTAAGTTTAGTCGTATTACTTGAAGATAATGGCTTTTCTGTGATTGAAGCCGATAATCCTCAAACGGCTCAAATAGCGATTAAGCAATCATCAGTTTCATTAATCTTACTTGATATGAATTTTAGTTTAGACACTACCTCAGGTGACGAAGGTATTCAGTTTCTCAGTTGGCTAAAAAACTCTAATATCAGCATTCCCGTCATTGCCATGACTGCATGGAGCAATATTGAATTAGTAATTCAAGCGATGAAACTCGGCGCGAGCGATTTTATTGAAAAGCCTTGGAAAAATAAGCACCTTTTACATCTTGTTAATCAACAACTGGCTCTTTCCAATCTACAATCTGAAAATGCTAAATTTAAACAACAGCTTAATGATCAATCACAAGCGCCCTATCAATGGCAATCTGCGTGTATGCGCGAGCTGTTTGATAACATAAAAGCAGTCGCGCAAACCGATGCAAATATTCTGTTAACTGGCGATAACGGCACAGGGAAAAGCGATTTAGCTAAATATATTCATCAACTTTCTCAGGTTAACTCTCAACCGATTATTGCTGTGAACATGGGCGCTATTTCAGAAAACCTATTTGAAAGCGAAATGTTTGGCCATGTTAAAGGCGCTTATACAGACGCCAAATCTCATCGTATCGGACGATTTGAACTGGCTGAAAAAAGCACATTATTTCTTGATGAAATTGCCAACATTCCCCTCTCACAACAAGCCAAATTATTACGCGTGTTAGAAAGTGGTGAATATGAGGTGCTAGGCTCAAGTAAAACAAAATTCACTCATTGTAGAATTATTAGCGCAACCAATGCGCATATACCAACATTAATCAGCTCAGGCGAATTTCGTGAAGACTTATATTATCGCCTTAATACCATTGAGCTGCGCGTGCCCTCGTTACAAGAAAGATCGCAAGATATTATTCCGTTAACGCAGTTTTTTATTGCGCAATTTTCTACTAAATATCTTAAGCAATACAGCGAGTTAACCCAAGGAGCGCAACAAGCACTGCTCGATTATCATTGGCCAGGCAATATTCGTGAATTAAGCCATTTAATAGAGCGCG
>DAINNQ010000012.1:13273-18215 GCA_036735825.1 Alteromonadaceae bacterium
TGCTTTCATCTAATAAACTCATTGATAGTGAAGATTTACGCTTAACCATTAGCCAACCTAAAGTCGAACTGCCAATGATGACTTTACGCGACGCAGAGATTACGCTGATTAAAAAAGCATTATTACAAACAGACAACAACATTCCTAAAGCGGCTAAATTGCTTGGGTTAACTAAATCGTCTATGTACCGAAGAGTTGAAAAATATGAGCTTGTTTAAGCTACATTCGTTAGAAAAATATCTCTCATTCAAGCTATTTGCGCTGGCAATGCCAAGTATGATTTTTCTTGGGTTATACCAATGGCAAGCGGATATTTTTTGGCAATGGATAATTGTTTCAGAGTTTTTTCTATTGCTGGTGATCATTTGGGGCATTGCCACGATAAAATACCAAGTCATGCGTGCTTTCACTCGTGCTAGCCTGCATTTAGATGCGGTAAAACAGGAAGATTATAATCAATTTGCTAAATCGTTATTTTCATATGGCAAGGTTAAAGCATTCCATCAACAGTTAAATGAATTAAGCCTACATTTACAATCGCAAAAATCTCGTTACGACCAACATATCTTTTTGGTGTATCAACTAATTTCACAACTAGAATCGCCAATTATGGTGTTTAACCAAAAACGTCAACTCAGTTTTGCTAATGACGCTTTTTTCCAGCTTTATAAGCAGCCATGGCAAATGTTTAGACACTCATCAGCAGAGCAACTTGGGCTAACCTTCAATGGTCAAGATTGGCAGTACAAAAACGGTGAGCAAAATAAATGGCAAGTTAAACACAGTGAATTTAACGATAACGGTGAATCGAACCAGTTATTAGTTTTTATTGATATTGAATCTGCTCTAAGAGAAAACCAATTACAAGCATGGCAGCAAATTATACGCGTACTTGGTCATGAAATTCGAAATTCACTCACGCCAGTTTCTTCAATGGCAGAAAGCTTAGCCGATAAAAGCTTGATTGATCGCGATAAAAAAATTCTCAATGTGATCACCGAACGTTGCTTACATTTACAAAACTTTGTTGACAGATATTCTAAACTTTCTCACAAAATATCACTTAACAGACAAGACATACTGATTGATGATTTTTTCAATTCAATCAAAAAATTCTTTGCCAACTTTACAATTGATGTTCAAAGTTCCATCACCTCCTTTTGGGCAGACACCACTTTTTTTGAACAAGTGATGATTAATTTAATCAAAAACTCAATCGAAGCTAATGCAACAAATGTACAAATTACTATATCAGAACATGAGCAACATTTTATTTTAGAAATGGTCGATGACGGACATGGTTTTGCCAATTTAGATAATTTATTTGTGCCACTTTATTCAACCAAAAGTGACGGGCAAGGAATCGGATTAAGTTTTTGTCGTAATGTTATTGAACAGCATCAAGGCGTGTTCGAATTACATAACAACAAAGAAAAAGGTGTCACCATTATGATTATTTTACCCGTCAAAAATGATCATTAAGGGTGTGTGAATAAGTAGCTGGAATTAGCAATAGTTCGGCTTGGTATAAGAGTTCATAAATGGGATTTTTTCGTCCGATTTCGGACTAACAAACACTAGATGATGATAAATAACTGTTATTTAATAATTTATTTTTCGTACGCAGATGAGCAATCTGTTTAATATTTAACCACCACTTAAGATAAGATACAAGCATTAACAAACTTTTGCTAGCCAAAACTAAAAAAATATATATCCTTAGTTAGCAATTTAAGCACTAAAAAATCACAATAAACCAAGGAATTCTGATGAATAAAATTGCCAAAATATCTTTAAGCTGTTTGATCGCTTTTTCAATTAGCTCAGTAAATGCTAATGAAGCAAGCTCAGAAAAACATGCAAATAAAGCAACAGAATTACGCCAATCAATTTTTAAATTATTAGGCAGTAATATGGGTCCACTAGGTGGAATGGCAAAAGGAAAAATTGAATTTGATGCGCAAACGATTCAAAAAAATGGACAACGTATTAATCAATTATCACTAATGATTGATGATTACACTCGCACGGATACTTCGAAATTTAATGTGAAAACAGAAGCATTAGATAAAGTGTGGACACAAAGAGATGACTTTCAAAAACGCATTAGTGCGTTAACAGAAGCTTCTGCCAACCTAGAAAAAATAGTTTTAAGCGGTGACGAAGGCAGCATCAAACAAGCTATAGGTAAAGTTGGTCAAAGTTGTGGTGGCTGCCATGACAATTTTAAGAAAGACTAACTAAATCGATTAATACGATTGAGTCGATAGTCAAAACAAACCACTTAACTATCGACTCACTATCAACCCGCTCTAATAATATTCTTCAATTACAGGCGCGTTAATCACCACCAACCAATACACAAACGCAATAACGATTAATACTACGATTAACGCCAGCCAAAGTTTAGAATCACTAATACCCTGCTCTTTCATTTTCTCATCAATGTTTTTCTTACCATGAAACATAGCCCAAATGAGTTTTTGTTTTTTTACTCGCACATAATAAATAGCAGCAACAACATGAAGAAACAAAAATACCAATAACCAATCAAAAGCATTGTGATGAATCAAAGCAAAGAATTTTTGCAAACTCTTTTCCACCGACTCATGATAAGGACCCGCCGAAAAAATATCATCGCTGATAAATAAACCGCTGATGGCTTGAGACAAAATAAGAAAAAGCAGCACAAACACCATTAAACTGCCTAACGGATTGTGGCCAAGATAAGTTTTATGCTGGTCATTTGAGTGAGTTAAATAGTATTTTATTGAGCGAAACGACGGTACAAAGTTAGCAAATTTGGCGTGATAAGTGCCAACAAATCCCCAAATAATTCTAAATAACACCAGTGTTAATGCCGAGTAGCCAAATTTGATATGTAGCTCTATCAAACCATTATCTTGATCTGAGGTGTACCAAAGACACGCTAAAAGTAAAACTAAACTCCAATGAAAAATGCGAATTGGCAGATCCCAAATTAATAGTTCTTTCTTATTATTCATCATCACGGCTGCTATACCTATAAACTGAACGCTTATTGTATAAAGAAAACGGCAAGGCTACAAAGCCGCTAAGGTTTATTTATATGAAATGCAATTGAAAGGTGTTTTGTCGAAACACAGAGTTCGAAATCGAACTAATTTTCTATGAAAATGAAAATCAATCGACAAACAGAATCACATATCATTGATTATATTGAATTAAATTATTGGCACATAAATAGCTATAGTCATTGGCAATAAGATATTAACTATTAACTTTCACATTTGATGAATAATGAATTGTAATGGATGTTATTAAAACACATAAAAAAACGTGGTTGAGCAAAAAAACTCTTCTAACAGTGATTTTGCTTCTCGTCATAATCATGACTATTGCTTTTGCAAAAATGTCTTATCATGCTGTGCAAATTGCCAAAAAAGATTTACTGATCAGTGATATTAAGCACGGTGATTTAAATATTATTGTTGAAGGATACGGCGTTCTTGCTTCTGAAAAATTGCAACTCATCACCACATTAACTAGCGCTACCGTCAAAGAAATCGTCTTAAAGCCTGGTGCGAATGTTACCAAAAATAGTGTTATTGTAAGGTTAGAAAATCCAGAGCTACACCTTATTGTTGAAAGTGCTGAACAAGAGCTGACTCAATTAACCGCTAACCTCAGACAATTAAAAGTATCTCAAACCCGAGAGTTATTAACAGAGCAGGCGCTCATTGCAGAGTTACAAGCGAGTTTTGATTCCGCGAAATTAAAACGAGAGGCTGAACAAAAGCTAGTCGCTGACGGAATAATATCGGATTTAACTTTCAAGCAAAGCCAATTAAATGAAAAACAATTAGGACAACGAATAACGCTACTAGCAAAACGTTTAGAGCAGCTGAGTCTGGTACATACCGAATCAATCAACATTCAAGTTGAGCGCATTAAACAACAGGAAGGTCGACTAACAATCGCGCAAAATAGACTAAAGAGCCTTGAGGTTACAGCTGGATTTGATGGGGTTTTACAAAGACTCTCCGTAAACTTAGGACAAAGCCTAGCACCAGGTGAAGAAGTGGCATTGATCGGAAGTACAAAAGAGCTGATCGCAGAAATAAAAATTCCACAATCTCAAGCATCTCAGGTTAAAACAGGTCAAAAAGTCATAATAGATACCAGACAAGAAAAAATCATCGGTGTGGTTGCGCGCATTGACCCTATTGTTAAACAAAACACGGTCAGTATCGACGTAGCTTTACCGAAACACTTACCTGATAATGCCAAACCACAACAAAATATTGATGCAGAAGTGATTACCAGTACCTTATCGAACATTAACTATATTGAACGACCCGTGAATATACTATCTCAGTCTGAATCCTCGCTATACCAGCTGAATAATCAAAGAGATAGTGCAACTTTGCGCAACGTTAAATTTGGTAAAAAATCAGGAAGGTTTATCGAAGTATTATCAGACGTTAAAGTCGGTGATGTATTTATCATCTCAGATCTCTCAAATTATAAAGCAACTGAAATCACCTTACATTAATGACACATTATTCACGCTTATTAAAATTATAGATAGTAAAGGACAAACATGAACGAAATACTAAGAATGGAAAATATTGCTAAAATATTTGAAACCGAAGAATTAGAAACCCATGCCTTAAAAGCCATCAGCCTTGTTATCAATCAAGGTGATTATGTTTCTATTTCTGGTCCGTCAGGTTGTGGTAAATCAACATTATTATCCATCATGGGATTATTAGATACCGCAAGTGCTGGTGAATATTTTATTGAAGGCACTAAGGTGACTGATCTGTCACTCAATCAAGCAGCTGAAATTAGAAATGCAAAAATAGGATTTATTTTTCAGTCATTTAATCTAATTGATGAACTAAGCGTTTTTGATAATGTCGCTTTACCACTTAGATATCACGCCGAGAAATTTAACCAA